>VHCR01000273.1 GCA_016871655.1 Verrucomicrobiota bacterium | reverse complement strand
ATGAGAGTTGGATTTTCAAAGCTACAACCCCTGGTCAGACGTTGTTAACCTTTTCCTTGGCTCGCTCTTGGGAAAAGAATGTTTCACCAATGAAAACCGTTCAATTTGATATCACCGTTGAATAATTTTTATAACATTTCAAAGGTTTAACCCTTCGTATTCTACAACCCATGAAAATAAAAAATATATCCTTCCTTGTTTTTTCACTTCTCCTCAGCCTTTCTGCTTTGCATGCGGTGCCGACAGATCCTGCACTGCCGACTAATCCGCCACTTCCCACTCCACCAACGCCACCCCCTTCTGAATCGGGCGACACTTTGGTCTTAGGATTATCTGATAGTGGTTCAACTCATACTATCTCTGCTTCTGGTTTTTTTGAAATACAGCTTCCTGCTAATGCAGTGATGTCTTGGTGTTATGTCGAGAGCGTTGCTCTTGATAACGGTCTATTTGTCTTTAGCTATAATCCTATAACATATACTTATAACGAAGATCCAAATGATGATTCTAAAGTAAAAATAATTGCAACAAGTGATTGGATTTTTGCCCCACTTTCGAATGCAGCAGGTACTTCAGTGACATTGAGCTTCTATGCTAGAGATTATGATGGCAGGCTCTTCCCTGCCCCTTACAACCAGGTTTATACTTTTACAATCAACATCGGTCCGGCAACAACTTCTAATTGATTTAATTCTAGTAGGTTTGGTTTTTTGAGATGTAGCCGCTCAAGAGAGCGGCTATATTTTTTTAAGTTAGATTTTCCATTGTGGAATGATTTCCTGAGATATGGAATTTTGTTCACCATCTTGCAAATGATGCATCGCAGCAAACGCGATCATCACTGCATTATCAGTAGCGAGTGATGCCGGTGGAAAATAAAGCTGCCATCTTTTTTTCTGGCAAAGCTTTTCGAGTTGAGCTCGCAAAGCTGAGTTACAAGCGACTCCCCCACTTACCCCGATGATATCGAGGTCTTGTTGTTCAGCGGCGCGAGAAACTTTTTCGACGAGTACTCCTACGATGGCTTCTTGAACGGAAGCGCAGATATCTGGAAGATTTTTTCTGAATTCTTTTTCAGAAAAATTTTCTTTTTCTAAAAAGTAGCGCACCGAAGTCTTAAGTCCGCTAAAACTGAAATTCAAATTTCCTTTTTCCAAAAATGCTTTGGGAAATGGATAGCGATGAGGATCTCCTTGTCGTGCCAGTCGATCAATCTCGATACCTCCCGGATAGGAAAGTCCAAGAAGCTTTGCGATTTTATCAAAAGCCTCTCCTGCGGCATCATCAGTCGTAGAGCCAAGAAGACGATATTTTCCAGCGCTCATCACTTCCGTTAATTGTGTGTGCCCTCCACTGACGAGCAACGCTAAGTGATGAGGGATTTTTTCACTCCCAAAAAAAGGAGAAAGAAGATGCCCCTCCAAATGGTTTACAGCTAAGTAAGGGATATTCAATCCGAGAGCCACTCCTTTTGCAAACGAGGCCCCAACAAGCAGTGCGGGTGCTAGGCCTGGCCCAGCGGTCGCCACGACAGCGCCAAGTTCTTCAGGTTTTATCATGTAAGCTTCTGATAGAGCTCCCTCAAAAAGCGGTTTGATAGCCAACAAATGATTCCGAGAAGCAACCTCAGGAACGACGCCGCCAAAACGAGCATGAATCTCCATTTGAGAAGCAACCAAACTACAAAGCAGCTTGCCAGGTGGTTGAAGAATGGCTACTGCCGTTTCATCGCAAGAAGACTCAATGGCGAGGATGGGTTTGGAAAAATTCATTGGAATAAAAGAAAATTAGCCTCAGAGAAGATGAAGAAAAAGAAGAATAGCCGCAAAAGAACGCAAAGAATTTGAGAGGCTGAAGGCTGAGGGCTGAAAAACCTTAGCAGCAGGAGCGTGTCAGAAAATTTTTGTGTGAGATCGGATTTTCTAAAATCTGCTGCACATCCTCACGAAAAAGTTTAGTTGCTGTAGCAATCTGCTCTATAGAAACCCCAAGTTGATGAAGATTATGAACGATTTCATTCTTAGCTTTCATTTCACCTTCAGCTCTGCCTTGAAAAACTCCCTCACTAAAAGAAGATTCTAAGGTACTCCGTGAAATTCTGATATCACCAATGTAACGTTCATAGGCATGACGTTCTTCTTGGGACAGATGAAGAAGTGTTAATTTTTCACCAGCTTCTTTAATTCCTTTAGCTTTGAATTCAGGTTTTACTTCGGCTTCTTTTAAAGCATAGACCCACTCGTCAAGCGTATCGCGAATTTTCAAATCAAATCCACTAATCTTGAGAACATAATATTCTGGAAAAATATTGGAGAGGTGATCAATGTGCGGAGGATAGTGAGACTTTTCCTTTTCGCTGAGTTGAAGCGTGTCTTTTTTATGAATGCCATGAAACTGCGTCGTTCCATGGTAAATATAATCCTCACCTTCGCCCAAATCAAAATAGACGATATTAACTGAAATCACCCGTGGAATCTCGCCGTATGG
>VHCR01000272.1 GCA_016871655.1 Verrucomicrobiota bacterium | reverse complement strand
TTCAGGACGGAAATTGATATAGAGCCATTGATCTCTCGACAAATTTTCATTTTGGAGTCCCTCCATTTCTTTGAGATGTAATGTTACTGCATCTTTTATCCCACCCAATCCCAACGGCAAAGCCGTCACCCTCGGATGCGGATGCGTTACATTGACAGCAAACCATCTGATAACATGAGGCGGCAAAAACTGTTGCCTCAGAGCATCGCAGGGATAATCACTCTCTCCTGTCACTAACACAACGCGCTTTCGCGTTAAGCGCAGTCGTTCAAAAAATCGTAAGATTTCATCCGTTTTACAAAAAATAATATCCCCCGCCTTGAAGTCAGTATTAGCGTAAGGATGCGCATTACTCCAATAAGTATGATCGCAAATTTTTTCAAAAAGATCGCATCGGACTAGTGTATGTGAAAAATTTATTTTCACCAATATCCTCCTCCCTCGATTTCTTGCCAGCCAACGGGCCGCTCTTCCTCTAACGGAGCGGCCCAGGAGTCGTTCATCAATTTTTGAAATTTTGGATTTCCTCGCCAACGCCCACCACTCACACCAAAAAGCAATTGAGTCGCTCCTCCTAAATGAAGTGCAATTTTCCCCATTTTTTTGACAGCTGCTCCAAGAGGCAATCCATAAGCCCCGCAGCCTAAAATAGCGACATCAAAATTTTCCTGCTGAACTTTTTTTTCTAATGCAGCGAGAGTTTCAAACCATGATGAATATTCCATCTTGCTACTGGGGACTGTTTGCGGCGCTTTGATTAGCTTAAGGGTGAACGGAGGAAGCATTTTGGAATTACCAAAAATTTTTTCTCGCGCTGTTGAATATTGTTTTTCAATCGATGCAGTAAAAGGATGTACCACAAGAACCGTTTTTCCCTGAAGCTGCCATGACCATGGATCTTTGAAAAAATAAGGCTCCAGCGCTGGAAGCTCTGCTAACTGAACTCGTTTAGCATACGACTTAATCAACCACCCATGAAACGGGGCATCGATGAGCCCCAAGAGATCAGCACAAGAAATAGCATTCACATAAGCAGTGGCGAATTTTTGAAGATGATCAGGCGTTGTTGGAAACACTCCTGCTGGTGATTGTAAAATTTTTTGTTCTTTTTCTGAAAGTTTTCCCTCTAGTAAAAATTTTCCAGTGCAATATCCTTCCCCCCATCCGATGCGCCCAATCAAAGCGGGAGCTTGCTTTTTAAGAATAGTTGCTATGAAGCGGTTGCATTCTTCCGAAGAAAGCGTCGGAACAGCCTGCAGTGCGGCTTTGCGGTTAACAAAAAATTGGCGCACTCTTTGAATCACAGTGTTTATTAAACTGAAAACAGTTATTATTAAACTTTGATTTTTTCCTCAACATTAAGTTCCATTCTTGGACCTCCACTATGAGTCCGCCGATCGAGCGTCCCATCAGGCATTACAATCCAAGCCTCTCGAGCTCCCGATTTGAGTAAAAAATGATTGTCAATTTCAGCCTCTTGCAACGCTCGTTTGTGTGAAACAATGGCAACTGAAATATCGGGAGCAGCACTCCATGTTGGCTCAGTCCTCATGGTCTTCATCCGGCTTTTGGAAATCCAACCAACATCAATAGTCCGAATGCCATCAGGTGTTTCAATCGCAGCATTCAACACCAAGTGCCCCTCGGGAAGCTGCTCCGCAAGAAGCTGCGCGATCTGTCCAGCTTGCACTCCAACACGGCTCTCTGTAACACCAGGCAGTGCGTCTTCAGGATGCGATAAATGAAGCGACTCTAAATATTTTTCGGTCACTTCTCGCGCCGTTCCATGAGCAACTAATCGTCCCTCTTGCAAAAGAATGCCGTGCGTACAAAGCTCAAGGACACTTTGTGCTGAGTGACTCACAAAAAGAACCGTCGTTCCGGAACCGCGAATCTCACTGATACGGTTGAGGCATTTTTCTTGGAATTTCGCATCCCCTACCGCCAAAACTTCATCAAGAATCAAAATTTCCGGCTCCAAGTGCGCTGCTACGGCAAAAGCCAGTCTCACACGCATTCCACTAGAATAGCGCTTCACAGGGGTATCCATAAAATCAGCAATCTCAGCAAATGCGACAATGCGCTCATAGCGCTCATCAATTTCTTTTTGTTTTAATCCAAGAATACTTCCATTGAGATAAACATTTTCTTTTCCCGTCAGTTCATAATTAAAGCCGGTACCGACTTCAAGAAGACTGGCGATGCGTCCGCGGATCGAAATTTTCCCTTCGGTCGGAGCGGTGATGCGCGAAAGCAACTTGAGTAACGTTGATTTTCCAGAACCATTCCGCCCCATAATGCCAACAACATCTCCTTTTTTAATTTCCAAATTAATATTGTGAAGCGCCCAAAAATCATGTGGCGTCGGCATCCGATCAGTCTGCTGTTCAAAAACAGAAGCATGCGGATCAGGGCGTCCTAATTTACGAGCCACCCAACTCTCAATTTGATCGACAAGCATCTTTCGACTAATCACACCGAGTCGGTATT
>VHCR01000271.1 GCA_016871655.1 Verrucomicrobiota bacterium | reverse complement strand
CTATATATGAAATCATGAACTGACACCGAATATCATACTATGGCACTAAAATATGCAATATCCGGAACTGACCCCTATTCAATAATTGGTCTGCCACGGCAATTTTATTTTGATTCCAACGTTCTGGAGGAAGCCTTTCGTCGTGCAGCTGCACAAGTTCACCCCGATCAAGCAACTGGTTCTACAGCCGCTTTCCAACGACTTCAGGAAGCCGCAGCCATTTTGCGTGATCCTGCCAAACGTCTTCGCTATTTGGCAGGAATTTCGGAACCACGATCGCTATCCCTTCCTTCTGCTGCAACAGAATTTTTTTCTCTCGTCATTGATTGCTTAGAAAAAACTGATCCACTTATAAAAAAATATCAGGCAACTACAGCAGCATTAGCTAAAGCTCTCCTGAGTCAAGAACTCTTACAGAGGCGTCGATCCGTTCGCCAAGCACTAGAAAAAATAAGCAACTGGGAATCATCCTTGCATCACCAACTCCAAGCATGGGATGCTTCGAACCAGAAACCCTCATCCACTGAGCTCCTCGAGCTTGCTTCTCAATTTACTTTTGCTCAACGTTGGTTGCAGCAGTTGTCAGAGCGCGATCTTCTTTTAAAAACAGTTGCAGCATAATTTCATGAATCACTCTTCTTCCCTCATCGTTGGCATCGACCTTGGCACGACCAACTCCCTCATTGGAATTTATGACGCAGGATTTCCAACATTGTTAGCTGATGACGAAGGATCGCGATTGACCCCTTCCATTGTTTCTTATCGTGATAAAGGCCAGGTTCTCGTTGGTCGCCTCGCCGAGCGACAGCGGCTGCTGCATCCCGAGCAGACGATCGCTTCGGTAAAACGATTGATGGGTAATCAGAAAAAATTGCATCTCGGAAAACATCACGTCACTCCCGAAGAAGTTTCCTCTGAAATTTTAAAACACCTCAAAAAAATCGCTGAACGCGCCTTGAATAATGGAGTCTCCCGCGCGGTGATCACTGTCCCCGCTTATTTCAACGATGCTCAGCGAGCGGCTACGCGTCGCGCGGGAGAACTGGCAGGCTTCACCGTCGAGCGTATCCTGAGCGAACCGACCGCTGCAGCTCTTGCCTACGGCCTCGACAAGCTACATGACCAAGCCAAAATTGCCGTCTACGATTTGGGCGGAGGAACGTTTGACCTTTCGATTTTGCAACTTGATCACGGAATTTTTCAGGTACTCTCCACTCATGGCGACACGCAACTTGGCGGCGATGATCTGGACGAAGCAATTGCGAACTTCTTACTCACAAAATCTCAAACGTCTCAAAAAGAGATCGACTCACAACGCTTGAAAACAGCAGCTCGTCAAGCGAAGGAGCAACTCTCTTTCGTTGAAGAGACCGTCGTGCGACTTCCTTTTTTTCAGGGAACGAGGCATCTTGAAATTCCACTGACTCGCGCAGAGCTTGAAAAAACCTGCCGTCCCTTGATCGAGCGGACACGGACCTTCTGCCTGCGCGCTCTTGCTGATGCCAAGTTACAGCCAAGTGATCTTGATGAAATTATTTTAGTCGGTGGTTCAACGCGCATGCCTCTCGTTCAAGCGATCGTGGAAAATATTTTTGAAAAAAAAACAAACCTCTCGCAACATCCTGATGAGGCCGTTGCACTCGGCGCCGTGCTGCAAGCGGCTCTGCTCGAAGGAAAACTTTCTCAAATCACCCTCCTCGACATCACGCCTCTCTCCCTCGGCATTGAAACTTTTGGAGGCCTCATGAATGTGATCATTCCTCGCAACACAACCATCCCAACCAAGGCTGGCGAGATGTTCACCAATGCCGTTGCTGGCCAGCAGGCGATGAAGATTACGATTTTGCAAGGGGAGCGCGAGTTAGCCAAAGACAATTGGAAACTCGGCGAAGTTGAGATCCCCTTCACTCCTGCACCCAAAGGCCAGGCACGCGTTGGGGTTCAATTTGAAATTGACGCCGATGGCATTTTAAAAGTCTTGGTCCGCGATACGATTTCCGGTGAAGAAAAAATCTTGGAAATCCGCCAAGCGATTGAAATTTCCGATGAAGCCGTCGAAGCGATGTTGGCCGACTCCCTCGAACATGCCTTCGAAGACCGCGATGCCCGCATCTTGACCGAAGCCCGACTCAAAGCCGAAGAAATGCTACCAGCTGTTGAAAGCGCCTTAACACAGCTCGCAGGCGAACTCGATGAAAAAATGAAAAAAGAAATCCGAGCTGCCTCAGCCCAACTTGAAGCTGCGATGAAGGAAGACGACCTCTCCATTCTTCAACAGCAGCTCCAAAAACTCGACGACGCTACGCAGATCTTGGCTACGATGCTTGTTGACAAAGTTCTTAAAAAAGATTCTGATCGATGAAATTTTAATTTATTATGAGTGACGGCAGTGTCAGAAGTTTTGTGTTTGAGATCGGTTTCTTGTTCTTTGGTTCAGATCTTTTAGCGGTGCGTTAGCACCGCCAATAGTTCCCCCCGAACCGCGGGGTTT
>VHCR01000270.1 GCA_016871655.1 Verrucomicrobiota bacterium | reverse complement strand
GTGTTTAAGATCAACAGCAAATTAGTTTTTCGAAGCTTTATTTCAAATCACAAGTTTCAAAATGAGTATTCCAAGAAAATATTGCCTCAGAATCCACCACTCGCTGCTCGCTACCCGTTACTTCTTCTCATAGCTTTTGGCGTTCTTTTACGGCTAGTCTCTTTTTTCTATTTCTAAAATGTTTAAAAAATTTCGATATCGTCTCGAATATTTTGGTCTCATTACATGCGCCTGGCTGGTGCAACAATTGTCGTGGCGGTGGCTGAGGCCTTTGGGAAATTTCGTGGGAGCGCTTGTTTTTTTCTTTGATCGGAAACGGCGTGAAGTTGCGTTTGCTAATTTGAAGGCCGCCTTTGGAGAAACCCACGATGAGCGTGAGCGAAGCGCGATCGCCAAAAAATCATATCAGATTTTTGCAACTACGATGCTGGAATTGCTCTGGTCGCCGCGACTGACGCCAGAGATCATGGATGAGATTGCCGACATTGATGTCGTCGACCTGCGAAGCTCGCCAAAATTAGAAGGCGTTCCTGCCATTTACTGCTGTGCGCATGCTGCAAATTTTGAATGGACCGGACAAATTGCCGCACGACATACTAAAAAATTTCCGGTCATCGCGCAAAAATTTAAAAATCCGCTAATTGGAAAACTTTTCGATCGTTGGCGCGCGAGCCTTGGCCAAGAAGTCATTCCCCAAGAACAGGCGATGCTCAAACTTTTTCGCTATTTGAAAACCGGAGGAAAGTTTGGAATCTTAGTTGATCTTAATTTAAAGCCTCATGAAGGGCCCGTTGTTGTGACCATGTTTGAGCGACTTCTCGCGCCATTGACGCGTTTGCCAGCAGAATTGGCTTTGCGGACGGGAGCCTTGCTGGTTCCAGTCGAATGCCTCATTCGCCGTCAAGGCGGGTACACCCTTCGTTTTCTCGAGCCAATTGCGGTTACCAATGAAAGCAGCGTTGAGTCGTTGACACAGGCATATTGGAATGTCTTAGAATCAAGTATCCGTAAGCATCCAGAGTATTGGCTCTGGACTTACAAACATTGGCGCTATAAGCCATCGAACGGAGGAAATGATTTTTATCCTTTTTATGCAAATGTTTTCTCTCCATTTGACGATTTAATTGTTCAACAAAAAAGTTGCGAAGAGAGTTGCTCTGTGAGTTAATATTTTCCACTCCTTAAACTTTTTTTATGAAACAAATTTTTTTCTCACTCTTTATTGCTACGGTCTGCTTACTTTGCTCTAGCTGCAACACAGTTCGTGGCTTTGGAGAGGATATCAGTGGGTCCGCCAATTTCGTAGAGAAGAAAATATGCGGAGAGGACTCAGTGCCGCCGGCTTCGTCATCAGCTAACAATCCACCTCAGTGGCCTAAGTAGGATGAGGTCCTAGCTTTGGAGCCTGCGCAAAATAAAATATTCTTTTCAAAAATCAACCTTTCCTGAGGGGGTCTAGATGTTCTGTGCAATATTCTTCACCATTTGAGGTGACACGAAAATGAAGCTCGGGGTTGGTCTGTTCCGTTCGATGGCAAGTTGAGCAATAGTGGAGAGCTTCTGCAAGTGGAGGTGCTTTTTTGGAAAGCATGATCTTTTTATTTTTCCATTTAGAAAAAACCATGGGCCAAAAAAAGAGGAAATAGTTGAGCAGCGTGACGATAAGAGCGGCTTGGACTGCACTTGATTGTGAGAGCGTGCCAATAGCAGTGAGAATGGCGCTCAAGAGCGCTAACCATCCGATGCGCATCGGAATGACAAAAAGAAAAAGAACTTTGTAATCGGGATGTAGGGTTGCAAAGGCATACAGCAAAGAGAGGTTGAGAAAAGTATTAGCGCCATAACTTCCAAAAATGAGAGCAATAATCGTGCAACCGATCATTCCAGAAAAATAAAAAAGCGTGGTGCGAAAAGCGCCAATCGATTCTTCTAATCCCTCTCCCAAGAACCAAAGAAAAAGAAGTGCAAAGAAAACCCAAAAAGGACGCATCGTCTCTGGAATAAAAATCCAAGTGATAAGGCGCCAGATTTCACCATGGAGGATCGCCTCGCGATCCAGCGTCAGCATGGATTCATATCCTGGAGCAAGGAGATGCAGCAAAAAAACAAGCGCGTTAAAAAGAACGACGTAGCGAATGAGGCCAGGAATGGCGATCCACGAAAAATAACGTTCTAGACGGTGAGAGGAGTTCATTTCTGATGAGATGAAAGTTATTGTTGAAAAAGAAAGGTTATTTTAATTTGATGACTCAAGCAACTACAGATGAAGTAATGAGTAACGAGTAATACCATCTTCACTCATTATCTAGACTATAGAGCTTGTTCTTATTGGCATCTGACTGCGTTGTCATCATTCACGTTACAGAAGGTAGCGCTCGTTCTTCCGCCTAATATAGTGTATTAAATTGAAAAGGGCACGCGATAAGCTTGCTCTTTTTCCTTAGAACTGCGTTCTCAGATCTCACGTTATCTTCGGATAGCGCTTCGATCTTCGGCCTTGTTCTAAGAAAAAATTTCA
>VHCR01000269.1 GCA_016871655.1 Verrucomicrobiota bacterium | reverse complement strand
GTATCACACGTGCGAGAAAAACGCTAGTGATCACGCATTGTCGTACTCGAAAAAAATTTGGAACAATGCTGTCTTGCCGACCAAGCCCTTTTCTTCTAGAAATTGCAGGAGAGGGCGTCGAACAAGGAAGCATGGAAGAAATTCTTTCGCGGCCTTTGGAAGAAGAGGACGTCGATGATGCTTTTGCGAGAATGCGGTCTTTAATAGCGTAGGAAACGAATCACAAAAAAAAGAATAGGCGCAAAAGAACGTAAAGATCACAAAAAAGAATGCTGCTCTGATATAGTGCATTAAATTGAAAAGGGCACGCGATAAGCTTGCTCTTTTTCCTTAGAACTGCGTTCTCAGATCTCACGTTATCTTCGGATAGCACTTCGATCTTCGGTCTTGTTCTAAGAAAAAATTTCAGCGCTTCTAACATGCCCTTTTCAATTTAATACACTATAGATTTTTTTCTTTTGTGCTCTTTGTTTTCTTTTGTGACTATTAATTTTTAAGTTTATGAAAACCAAATTTCTTTTTCTTTTGTGGCTCATCGGAGTCACTCTTCATGCCCAGCAGCAGGGCCAACAGCGGCGGCATAGTTTGAGCTGGAACAGCCAAGGACAGAGTCAGTATGGAGCGCAGATGCGACAAAATCAAATGGGGTTGCAACAGATGCAGCAAAGTCGGTGGGGGGAATCTTCTGGGAGTCAGACAATGCAGAATCAAAGCATGCAACCTCAGCGTCAAAGAGGAGCTTGGGATGCCGCAACTCGAACTCAATACCAACAGCAGATGCAAATGAATCATCAGCTATTGCAGCAAATGCAACAAAGTCGCTGGGGGAATGCGACCCAAGTTCAAGGTCAGCAGCGCCAAGGAGAGCAAGGAGAAGGTCAGCAGCAGCAAGGGACGCAAGCTTTCCAACAACATCAACGAGGGAGCTGGGATCCTGCAAGTCGTAGTAGTTACCAACAACAAATGCAGCTGAATCATCAGCTTTTGCAGGAACAGCAACAAAGTCGTTGGGGGCAAGTAGCCCAGAATCAAGCTCAGCAAGGGCAAGGTTTCCAGTCGCAAGGAGGACAAGGAGAGGGGGAACAGGCGCAAGGAAGGCGATCTTTTCGCCAACATCAACGAGGAAATTGGAATAATGAAAGCCAAATGAGTTATCAACAGCAGATGCAACAAAACCACGAAGCTCTCCAGCAACAGCAGCAGATGAGGTGGCAGCAGAGAGGCGAAGTAATGAATAACGAGTAATGAGAAATGGCTTCTGAGACGAAATATTCTAAGAAGGTTTTTTAAAAATGCATCGTAGTAGATTATGAATTTAGAAAAGTACTCACTACCTATTACTCGTTACTCATTACTCCTTTTGTTTTTTGCTACCATCCCTCTTGCTGCATCATGGCAATTGCCTTTTTGGAGTAAGGCTGAGACTCAATCCCAGCAGCAGCAGCAAAAATGGCTGCACGAGCAACAACAATGGAATCAGCAGGGCGATCCACGTTTTATCGAACGAAAGATGCGTAGCGAGCATCAAAAATGGGAGCGTGAGCTGAAGAAGAAAAAACAAACATCGCTCTTAAACCTAAAAACGTGAATGAAAATAAAAAATTTTACGCAATAAATTCCTGCGTATAATTTTCCTAAAATTCATCCGTCATTGGTATAGTTTGTTTCAAAATGTTCGTCCTAATGCCTCACTAACCGCTCAGGTTAGCCACGGCCTTATTACAACCATTTTTAAATCAAACTCCTTACGCAACCTTTCTTATTTTCATTCACGTTTTTAGGTTAAAATTTTTTACACCTACAACTGCTAATTCGTAATTTTTTTACGGTGTTGTTGGTGTAGGAGGGACTGCTGGAGTTGATGTCGTTGGAGCAGGCGTGTTCGTCGATGTTGCCACTGGTGTTGGTGTCGGCGTGCTCATGACAGCTGGCGTGGAGGTCGCTGCAGTAGTTGGTGTTGGTGTTGGAGGTGTATCCCACGGTGTGGCAGGACGAAACTCAGCATGCCTGATCCGACCACCAGCCTGAGCCGTCCAAATGCCGAGTGAAATGGAAATGGCATTTCCTAACAGCACGGCTGAGCTAAGCCAGAGAGCCGCTTGTGGGAATTTGACTAAAGCAAGGAGAGCCAATAATGCAAGAATCGCACAAGCATAAACGACGGGAGCTGTCTTGTCAGCACGGCCAGCATGCATGTGAAGCGCGATTTTTCCTGCATCATCGAGAGGAGGAAGGGTTTTGCCTTCTTTAAAACTATGAGAGGCTTCACTTCCTGTTTGCATGATCGTCGGCATCGCGCCAGCACAAAGCAGCGTGGCGAGGAGCCCGGCGGCAATCGTAGTTCTCGATTGTGCCAAGATACCAACGAGAATAGGCAAGGAAGCAAAAGCAAGGCCGATGATCGGAATGTGATTAAGTGCTAGGTGAAGATGCGCTGGTGTGAGGTCGAGGTTCATAGAATAATTATAGTGTATTAAATTGAAAAGGGCACGCAATAAGCTTGCTCTTTTTCCTTAGA
>VHCR01000268.1 GCA_016871655.1 Verrucomicrobiota bacterium | reverse complement strand
AAAAAATCAACTGTGGACAACGCTCCCGCGCCATAAATCCAGGCATCGCGGAGCGGACGCCAAATTTTCTGGCTTCGTAGTTACAAGTGCAAATGACACCACGAGCCTCCCCTCCTCCCACGGCAATCGGCTTGCCAACAAGCTCAGGAGCTTCTCGCATTTCAATAGCGGCATAGAAGCAGTCCATATCGATATGAATAATTTTCCGCATCAAACAAAGAGTAACTAATCTTTCCTTTTATGGCTGTTAATTTATTTTCACTTTTTAAAGTTCGTATTTATTGGAGTTCTTACAGAACCCGCTGCTGGCGATGAAAAGCAAGGAGTCTGCGGCGCACAGCAGCGGAGTGTATATGGAAATACTCGAGCAGCGAGCACCGACGCGACGCTGCTAGTCGCGCCAGCAGTAGGGTTAGAGGGTGTCTTGAAAATAGATAAAATTGGTGCAGTACAAGGAGCGAGAAGCAGAGCCGAGGAGTGTATAAGTAATACTCGACGAAGGCGAGCATCACAGTGACGCAGTAATGCGCGATTTTAGCTTTTTCAAGACACCCTCTTATGCAAGAACTCCATTGCATCGGCTTCACTGCTGCCTTGGTGGAGCTTCTTTTTAGATTGGGAGTTGTTCTGATTTCAGGAGCAGCCAGCTCCCTACAACATGATTTCAAACATTCCTCTTGAAAAAATTGAATTCAAACTTTTTTCAGGATTGGCATTCCGAAAAATTGGTAAATGAAAAGCAGGTTGCAGGTTGCAGAGAAAAACACTATTTTTCTCTTTAATATTTTTTCATGCATTCCTCTGTTTCTGTTAACATTCCCGCCACTACGGCCAACATCGGCCCTGGATTTGATTCTTTTGGCATTGCTTTGAATATTTTCAATGAAGTTACTATCAAGAAAGAAGTCCATCCAACTCATTTGCCGTTTATTGCTCAAGAAGCTGCTGATCTTTTTTTCAAGAAAAGTGATCAAAAATCTTTTCCTTTTTCGCTAACCATTACCGGCGACGTTCCTCGCTCACGGGGCCTTGGAAGCAGTGTCACTGTTCGTTTAGGAATTTTCATGGGATTAAATCAAATGCTAGGAAATCCCCTTTCTTCTTCGGTACTCTACGAACTTTGCACTTCATTAGAAGGGCATCCCGATAATGTTGCTGCTGCTTTATTGGGAGGATTTACAATCGCAAGACAAAATCATTTTCCTCTCCATTACAACATTTCGTCAGAACTTTTTTTTGTCCTTCTGATTCCCAATTTTGAAATCTCGACAGAGGCAGCGCGCAAGCTCCTTCCCGCCAACATTCCAATAACAGAGGCCGCAGCAAATGCAGCAGATGCTGCGGTCATCGCTACAGCATTCGTCACACAAAACTATCAACTTCTTCAAGGAGCTTTTCACGATCGACTCCATCAGCCCTTTCGCACACCTTTGATTCCATTTTTATCAAAGATGATCCACGTTGCAGAAGAAACAGGTGCCCTTGGAGGCTGGCTCAGCGGCTCAGGATCTACGATTGCGATAATTGCTTTAGGAAAAGAAAAAGCTACACAGGTTGCAGCAGCACTGCACAAAGTAGCACCAGCGGAAAGTAAAATCGTGATCACTACTGCTAACAATGAAGGTGTAAAATAGCATGAGACGCTTTTTTGAAAGTATTGAACAGCTAGCCTATGACGTCATTATGGAGCGTCGTGGCGGCAAGCGTGCAGCTTTGCTCCGAGCTACGCTTTACGAAGCTTCTCGGCTTTATCGGAAAATTGTTGAAACACGCCTCTTTCTTTATCGCTCGCGTTTTTTTAAACAACATCTCCTAGGATGCCCTGTCATCAGCATTGGTAATCTCACGATGGGCGGCACCGGAAAGACTCCGATTGTAGAAAAGTTAGCACGCGAACTAACAGAGCATGGTCGTCATGTTGCCATTTTAAGTCGTGGTTACAAAAGCGTTCCTAAGCCTCTTTTTAAGCGCCTTCTAGCTCGCATCAAACAACACCAAGATTTTTTTGCACCACGTATTGTTTCGGAGGGTGGAGCTTTGCTTCTCGATTCAAGAACGGCAGGTGATGAGCCATTCATGCTTGCTAAAAATTTAAAAAAGGTTGCTGTCCTCGTTGATCGCGATCGCGTGAAAAGTGGAATCTATGCCATTGAGCATTTGGGTTCTGATTTACTCCTTCTTGATGATGGACTGCAATATTTAAAACTCCGTCATCGTTTTGACATCGTCCTCATCGATCGTGAAGCTCCTTTTGGTAACGAGTTTCTGATTCCTCGCGGAACGTTGCGCGAGCCTCCGGAACATTTGCGGCGAGCTACCCACATTATTATCACAAAATCTAACGGGAGTGATCTTTCATTTTTGTACGAACGCATTAGAAAATTTAATCGTACAGCAGAAATTATTGAATGCGCTCATCGCCCGGTAGAGCTTTGCAACATGATTACGGGAGAAACGCTTCCATTGAATCATTTGAAAGATTTAAAAATTGGCGTTCTCTCTGGCATCGCCTCTCCCGAAAGCTTTG
>VHCR01000267.1 GCA_016871655.1 Verrucomicrobiota bacterium | reverse complement strand
TTGAAATGTTGAAGCGTTGAAACGTTGAAGAAATTTTATATTGCTGCCCTTTCAACGTTTCAACATTTCAACGCTTCAACCGGAGCAGGTCTACAAAGCAAATATAGTTCACTTACTTCAATGACTAACATCTATTTTGGACAAGAGTGAAAGTTCATTTATTTTTAAAGTGGAGAGTTGTTGAAATCATGAAATAATCTGCTCATAAGATTTTTGGCCCTCAGCCTTCAGCCCTCAGCCTTTAGTCTTCTTTACCCATGAATTCTCTCCATATCAAAAACGGCCGTGCTATCGATCCTGCCAACAACGTTGATGAAGTCCGCGATCTCTTTGTCATTAATGGAAAAATCGCTGACCACGCCGCTCCCAATGCTGAAATCATCGATGCTACCGGCCTTGTTATCGCTCCCGGCTTGATCGATATCCATGTTCATCTTCGCGAGCCAGGTCAAACCCACAAAGAAACGATCGCCTCCGGAACAGCTGCTGCAGCGGCTGGCGGGTTCACGACCGTGGTGGCCATGCCCAATACGACACCTCCTACGGATACAGTAGAACGTTTGACATGGGTTTTAGAACAAGCAAAAAAAACAGGAGTCGTTCATGTTTACTCAACAGGCGCCCTCACAACGAGCCTCGCTGGCAAAGAGATTGCTCCAATCGAAGCGATGGCAGCAGCAGGCGCGATTGCTCTGACCGATGATGGACATTGTGTTCAAGATTTAAAATTGATGCGCGAAGTGGTTCTACGCGCCAAAAAAGTAGGGCTTCCTATCATGGATCATTGTCAAGAAGCCTGTCTCACAGCCGGAAGCATCATGCACGAAGGAGAATGGAGCGACCGCCTCGGCCTGACGGGATGGCCTTCTCTGGCTGAAGAAATTATTGTCGCTCGCAATATCATGTTGGCAGAAGAAATGAATCACCCAATTCATTGCCAACACATCAGCTCTGGAACAAGCGTCCGCCTGATTCGCGAGGCTCGCTCACGCGGCGTTCCCATCACAGGAGAAGCGTCACCTCATCACATTACCTTGACCGATGAAATGTTGAAAGAAGGTGATGCCAATTTCAAAGTCAACCCTCCTCTTCGCACGCAAGAAGACATCGATGCGATCATCGAAGGGATCGCTGATGGAACTCTAACAATTTTGGCTAGTGATCATGCGCCTCACGCTCTCAGCGAGAAAAAACAACCACTCGACCAAGCTCCCTTTGGCATGCTCGGTTTAGAAACAGAGCTTGCTGTTTTTTTAACGACGCTCGTTCATCAGAAAAAAATTCTTTCTTTCTCAAAGCTCATAGCGATGTTAACCATCAATCCCGCTCAATTGCTTCGTCTTAACGCTGGAAGGTTGACGTTAGGCTCTACCGCAGACATCACTCTCATTGATCCAAATCTTCATTGGACCTACGATCGCGAAACCTCCGCCTCCCTCTCACGCAACACGCCTTATCACGGCTACCAATTCCAGGGCCGCGCGGTGAGAACGATTGTTGATGGTCACACTATTTGGAAGCTGAAGGAATAGCCGCAAAAGAACGCAAAGATCACAAAAAAAGAAGAAGCTGTTTTTTCTTTTGTTTTTTTTGTGTTCTTTGTGGCCATTCTCTTCTTTTTTTGGGAATCTTTTGCGGCTATTTCTTTTTCCTTTTTATGTCCTGTTATCAACTTCTAAAAAAAGACCCGACCTCCCGCGCACGCGCTGGCATCGTTCAAACACGCCGCGGTCTTATCGAAACCCCGATCTTCATGCCGGTTGGAACGCAGGCCACGGTCAAAGCTGTTTCTCCTGATGAGCTCTACGCACTCGGTGCTCAAATTATTCTTGGAAACACTTATCACTTGCACGTACGGCCGGGAGAAGGCCTGATCAAGGACCTTGGCGGACTTCATCACTTCATGCAGTGGAATCGCTCGATCCTCACGGACAGTGGCGGTTTCCAAGTTTTTTCGCTGGCACGCTTGCGCAAAATCACCGAAGAAGGGGTTCATTTTCAAAATCATCTCGATGGCACACCAACGTTCATCAGTCCGGAAGTCTCTATGCAAATTCAACACGATCTCGGCTCCGATATCGTCATGGCTTTTGATGAATGTCCACCCTACCCCTGCTCGCACGAGGCGATGAAGACCAGTTTAGAACGGACACTCCGCTGGGCGAAGCGGTGTAAGGAATATTGGAACTGCCAATCAGAATTTCCAAATCAAGGGAAGCCCCCACTCGTGTTCGGCATTGTCCAAGGGGGGTCGCATGATGACTTGCGAAAAGTTTCTGCGGAGGCGCTCGTGGAGATTGGTTTTAATGGCTACGCCGTTGGCGGCGTCAGCGTGGGCGAGCCTCAACCAGAAATGATGCAGGCCATTGATGCCTCTGTTCCTTTTCTTCCTGAAAATGCTCCACGCTACGCGATGGGCCTCGGAACGCCTCCACAGATGGTCGAGATGGTAGCACGCGGCATCGACATGTTTGATTGCGTTTTGCCAACACGCCTCGCGCGCAATGGAACCGCTTTCACGAAGCACGGCAC
>VHCR01000266.1 GCA_016871655.1 Verrucomicrobiota bacterium | reverse complement strand
GAAGAAAAAATAAAAAAGATTTTTGGAAGCTCTGAACGATCGCAAGAAATGCTCAAAATCTTTTTGCAGCATCAAGGAGTGATGGAGGAATTAAAACAAGAATTCAGTGGAACATGGCGTCCATCAACTGCTGGAACGGCTATGGTGGAGATTAGTAAAAATCTAGATCCTCTTGTTAGAACAATTGAAAAAGCGGCAACATTGTTGTCTTCGTTTTCAATTCATTTTAGCGAGGAAAATAATTTGAATTATTTTTCTTTGAACTAACGAGGTGAAGTGATCATTCAAGATCAGGCTTCTAAGAGCACTGCAACTCAACAAGCACAAGTACGCGCCTCACAGGTTTTCTTTGATGCTTTAAAAAAATGTTATGGTGATGACTTCATCAATGAGTTGAGATCTACAGAAACTCAAAAAAATCCTCTCACCGTCGGGGAAGCAGCAGAACTTTTTAAAAAAATTCATGAATCTTTTGAAAAACTTGGTAACTTTTTTCAAAAGCAGCCGCTCCTCATCACCAAAGAATATCTAGACGCTGTTTGTAATCATCCTCATTTGGCAAGGCAGGTGGAGCACGATCATCATCAGCTGAATCCTCCTGAAAGCTCTCTAGTGCAATCAATGCGCAGAATGATTGGCACTTCTATTCTTGGTGCAGAGCATTATGCTGCTTCATCTACCTATTCTCTCATCGCAGGAGCTCATGCATCTCATCTTGTTGTACTTGGTGCTGCAAGTGGGGCACTTGGTGTAGCGGCTATTCTAGGTGCTGCTGCTGGGTATGCTGTTATGCTTGTAGGCGGCCATGAGCGGGGGCAAACACAAGCAGCAGGAGTTTCTGCTATTTTAACGATGGAAGGAACTCTTGGTGAAATTGCTGCTACCATGGTTTCTCCGATTTTTCCAGACGGAGGCATGGCATTTAATTACATTAGAGATTTTCTAAGAAGTTCTTTAATCAGTGCGGGAATAGGTCTTGGAGTTGATGCCACTGCTACTGTGAACGCTGCTCACAATGCTTTTATTGGCGGCAGTGTAAGTGGATCTCTTGCTGTAGGAGAAGAAGTGCAAGACAGAACAGCTTCTTCCTCTCACGCACCAGCAGATCAGGAGGAACTTGATATTGAAGATGAAGTCAGTTTAGAAGCAAGACTTGGTATTAAATATGCTTTAGATGTTGCTTGGAATCTTGCAGCAAATAATGTTTCAAAGCTTGTCAAGGCACTTGACCGTATTCCAGTTGATGCAGCGAGTGTAGAGGTCCTACGTTCGAGGCGAGTGAATTTATGAAAATAATAAAAAGCCACATTTTTTTTGCTCTATTCACGAGTTTGACTTGCTTAGCGAATCTCACAGCGGAAGAAACAGCATCTACACTTGTTTCTGGAACTGTGATGGTTGATGTTGGTGATTGTGGCAATGTTGGTTATGTTGCGTACGGAGGTCCTTTCAGTAGAATGAAGTTAGGTGCTGTTAGCTACAATTATCAAATTGGAAAATATGAAGCGACAGTTGGAGACTGGTGTTGCTTTCTGATAGCTATTGCTTCTCAGTATGACCAAAATCAATTAATCGATGCTCATCATCTTTGGAATAGAGAAATGGATCCATGGATTACTTGTACTGAACTTTCTGACGGCAGTCATAGTTATGAAATAGTGAAGGGAAAAGAAAAACTGCCAATCACTCATGTCAGCCTGTTAAGTGCTATGCGGTATTGCAACTGGATTGAGCAAGGAGCTCCTATTGTTCAGCCAGGAGAGGATGTTGATGTAATCACTGAACACGGGTCCTATGAATTTTCTTCAGATGGAAGTGTCATCGAAAATCAGGACTCTCATATTTATATTCCCACTCAAGATGAATGGGTGAAAGCTGGCTATTATGCGGGCGGTGGTCGAAATGTTGGTTATTGGCGGTATCCTACTCAAAACAATTGGTCGGCTCCTACTTTTGATAGTAAAAATCGGACTGACTCTAACATGGCCAATTATAATGGAGGATGGACTGGTTGGAGTGGATCTTTTTGGACTCATTACTCTTATAATGAGCAGGCAAAAGCCCCTTTAACATTAACAGACGTTGATTTTTTCAATTGTTCAAAAAGCTACTATGGCTGTCGTGACATGGGTGGAAATGTTAACGAATGGACAACAACTCTTGATGCTTCGAGCAATTATATTGTGCGCGGTGGATCCTACCAATCTTCCTATGAAGATCTCATGATGATACCAGCTCGAATCAACAGTTATCCTTCCGAAACAGAAAGTCCATTAATTGGATTTCGTATCGTAGCAAAAAATCTAGACCATGATGCCATCGTCTCCAATCAACCTCATAACTCAAAATCATCTGTGACTGTAGATCAGGCCGCTAAAAAAGAACAAGCCCAAGCAGAACGTAATGAATTAAATGATGACTTGGCAGGGGTAATTCTTGGACTTATTGGAATAACCCTTCTAATTCTGTCGGCTGCTTGCTTTCGGGATCCCACTGGTAATCGCGTTATCGGGATTATTGGTTTAGCTGGGCTTACTGTTGT
>VHCR01000265.1 GCA_016871655.1 Verrucomicrobiota bacterium | reverse complement strand
TTGAAAGGATTGGAATATTTTGATGCTCCAGTAAAACCTCACTACCTCATTACCAGCGAGCGTTATATTCATCGTTATCATGAGCATGGTGACGTAGAACCTCTAGGAGATTGGAATCGACGTTGCGATGAAGAACATGATCTACTTTTTAAAAGAGCGGAAAGATTTTTTCAGCGAGTTCATCAACTCATTGCTGAATATGGAGAGAAGGTCACTTGTTTTGAAAATATTAGCGGTATTCCAGATGAACTTTTGGTGACGGATGAAGCTTTGCTTGATGAGCTTTCAGCGAGAATTTTGGCGCTGCCGGAACGTCCTGCAGAATTTGCTTTTCAACGAAGTCATATTCATCTTCATTTTTGTCACGGATCGTATAACAAAGGATCTTCGTTAAGTGAACTGAGTCGTTTTTTATCGATTCAACCGGAGCATACTCTAGCCATTGGGGATTACCACAATGACATTGCTATGCTCACTGGGGAAGTTGCTGCGATGGTCGCCTGTCCTTCGAATGCGCACGATATCGTTAAGCAAACTGTCAAAAAAATTGGGGGGCATGTTTCCTTGCATCCAAGTAGTCGAGGAACAGCAGAGGCAATTGGGATGTATCGAAAAAAAACTAGAGCGTTTTGCTAGCACTCTCAAGGTCATTAAGGCGTTCGAAGCCGCAAGGCACGCAGACACCACAACCCAGTGCCATCATAGCGCCCTCAGCACCGTAGTATAGTGTATTAAATTGAAAAGGGCACGCGATAAGCTTGCTCTTTTTCCTTAGAACTGCGTTTTCAGATCTCACGTTATCTTCGGATAGCGCTTCGATCTTCGGCCTTGTTCTAAGAAAAAATTTCAGCGCTTCTAACATGCCCTTTTCAATTTAATACACTATAAAACCATACAAACGGCATTGCTATCAGAAAAGATATAAAAATTCCTGATGCAATAACGGCTTCTTTTTGTTCGGTGGTAAGATGATTCCACCATGATAACAGGGAGTTTTGGTTTGATAATTTTGTTATGAATCAATTTCTTCTTCAACTTTTTTTATTAAAATTCTAACTTGTTCAACATTGAAGCATTCAATTTTCACTTTTAATAAGCACAAAAGATGCTCTGACCTCAAGCTTTCAACGTCAGGCCTCCAGCCTCCTTTTAAATTACTTCCAGGAGAGGTTCATCTTTGGCTCGCAACGATTGATTCTGTTCCTGAGCTTGCGTTATTAGCTGATGAACAAATAAAACTCAGTGCGATAAAGTTCCCCTTAGCGGCACGTCGTTTTGAGAGCACTCGAAAGCTATTGCGATATTTATTGAATGCCTACTTGCAATGCTCGGAATATCGTCTTGAAAAAACAAATCAAGGAAAACCATTTTTACCAGAGTTTCCAGAATTTCATTTTAATGTGACGCATTCCAAAAAAATGATCATGGTCGCCTTCTGTCGAATGCCTGTTGGTGTCGATTTGGAGAGAGTGAGAGATCTTGATGTGGCTCGTATTGCAAAAAGGTTTTTTTCTTCGAAAGAATTATTTTTTTTGCAGGAAAAAAATCAGGAAGAGAATCGAGAAATATTTTTTAAGCTCTGGACAGCCAAGGAAGCGGCACTGAAGGCCGATGGAAGAGGGATTGCTATTGGCATGAAAGAAAATGTAGCCGTGATGGAGAAAAAAAATGTTGTTTCCATTCAATTAAGAAAAAAATCTTGGCACATCAATGCGTTCCGTTTTTCGGAAAAGTCTGATTGTTTTTTTGGAGCATTGGCCACTCCTTTTAAGCCTGATGTTATTCGCTGGAACGATTTCAGAACATTTGATAGGATCAGGGGCTGATGTCCTTTCAAAATTTTCAGTTAAGTGAAGCAATCGTTCATGGTGCTCAACGCATTGGCTATGTCGAGCCTTCTCCGATTCAGCTTCAGGCGATTCCAAAAATTCTTGAACAAAAAGATCTGATTGCGTCTGCTCAGACAGGAACTGGGAAGACGGCTGCTTTTGGTTTGCCTATTTTGAGCATGCTTGGAGCTTCTACACGAACGACTCGCTGTGTGATCTTGGAGCCAACACGTGAGTTGGCGATTCAGGTGGAGCAAGCCTTTCAAGATTTTGCGGCCTTTACCGATTTGCGCATAGCGGTTCTCTTCGGCGGAGTTGGCTATGGCGTTCAAAAAAAAGCGTTACAAGAAGGAGCTGATGTCATTGTGGCAACGCCAGGAAGATTCCTGGATCTTTTGCAGCAGGGTGAAATTAGTTTGCAAGACGTCAACACGTTGATTCTTGATGAAGTTGATCGCATGTTAGATATGGGCTTTCTTCCGGATGTGCGTCGCATCGTGCAAGCCTGTCCAGTAAAAAGGCAGACCTTGTTATTTTCCGCAACGATCCCTCAGGAGATTGAGCGACTCTCTCAATGGTGCCTCTCCAATCCTGAGCGGATTGACATTGGCGAGCGACGGTCTCCTGCAGAGTCGGTAACGCATGCATTTTATCCCGTAGCTGCAGCGCAAAAATTTGATTTATTGCTAGCATTGCTTGAGCGAACGGATTTTCATAGCGTTCTGAT
>VHCR01000264.1 GCA_016871655.1 Verrucomicrobiota bacterium | reverse complement strand
GGCCTCTGCACGGCCATTGTAATCAGCGGTCTCTTGCCGATTTTGGAGTCCCTTTTCCATATCAAAACCGACATCTCGTGGCTTGAAATGTCTGATCTCAACCACCCGCTCCTTCGTCGGCTTTCCGTTGAAGCTCCAGGAACTTACCAGCATAGTCTCGCCTTGGCTCAGCTTGCGGAGGCAGCTGCAGAGGCGGTCGGTGCCAACACAACGATCTGCCGCGTGGGAGCTTATTTCCATGATATCGGGAAGTTGGTCAAACCGGAATACTTCACCGAAAATATTTCTTCTGAAAAAAATCCTCACGATGCTCTCACTCCGACCATGAGCGCCCTCATCATCTCGGCTCACATTAAAGAAGGAGTTGATCTCGCTTTAAAAAACAAACTTCCACTCCGCATTATCGACATCATTCGCCAGCATCATGGGACCACAATGATTCGTTACTTTTTCCAACGCGCGCAGCAACAACAAGAAGATGCACGCCTTGGCGGCCAGATGATGAACCTGCTTCCGCAAGACATTCCAGATCTCGCTGCTGAAAACTTTCGTTATCCAGGACCGAAGCCTCAGTCGAAAGAAGCGGCCATCATTGGCCTTGCCGATGCTGCTGAGAGCGCTTCTCGAAGCATTGAAAAACCGACACCGCAGCGCCTTGATGACCTTGTTCACGACCTCATGGAAGAGCGCCTGCACGATGGTCAGTACGATGAATGTCCTATCACGATGAAAGAGTTACATCTGGTCGTTGATGCGATAGTCCTCGCACTCCTCGGAATGCTCCACAGCCGCATCTCTTACAAAAAACGGGCCGAGCGCGAACAGGCTCTATCAGCCCCCGGCGCGGAGGGATGATTAGAAGATGGGAGATAGAAGATGGGAGATTGGGATTGTGGTCTGCTGCGCAGACAAAAATAAAATTTACTTTTGCCGAAGGCCTCGACTTCCATCTCCTATCTTCTATCTTCCATCTTCAAAGTTTCACTCTAAATTTCTCGTTCTTCTTCACGCTGAGCGCGAAGAAAGCTAAAAGCTCAGCCGTTTCTTGAAGGTCGGAAAATTGAATCATCTCAACAGGCGAGTGCATGTACCGATTGGGAACGCCAATCGCTGCGGTAGGAATGCCTCCTTTTTGCGAGAAGATCGCATCGGCATCGGTACCAGTCCAACGAGGATTAGTTTCGACTTGCAGATCCATTTTCTTTTTCTTTGCAACGGCACGCAAGCGTTCGTTGACAACGGGATGGTTGCTGCTGCCGACGCTCAAGACTGGCCCTTTGCCGAGTTTGACTTCACCAAATTTTGGTTTCGAACAATTTGGAATATCAGTGGCATGCGTGACATCGACCACCAGCGCGACATCGGGGTGAATGCTATAGCCAGCCATCGTGGCTCCGTAGAGTCCGTTTTCTTCTTGGATTGTTGAAAGAGCAACAACGCAGGCTTCTAAATTTTTGCGATCTTTGGAGATCAGTTTTAATGCTTCTGCCGCAGCCCAAGCCCCAATGCGATTGTCACAACCTCGTGCAGCAAAACGGCCCCCTGCGAGCTCCTGAAATCCGGCGGCGTAAGTCACGGCATCTCCCACGCGCACGAGTTTCTCTGCCTCTTTGCGAGAAGAAGCGCCAATATCGATGTACATTTCATGAAGTGGTGGAACTTTTTTTCGATCATCCGGTTCTTGCAGATGAATCGCAAGCAACCCAGTCACTCCGGGAACCTCTCCTTTTTCTCCATGGACCATGACACGTTGCCCACGTACCAATGTTTGATCAATTCCACCGATGCCTTTAAAATAAAGGTATCCTTCATCCGAGATATAAGAAACCATCATTCCGATTTCATCGATATGTCCCGCTAAAAGAATTTTAGGCGATCCCTCTGGGTTAATGGTAGCAAAGGCATTTCCGTATGCATCGATTTCAACGCGATCGGCAAAAGGAGTTACATAATCGATCCAGAGTTTTTGCCCACGGGTTTCAAACCCTGATGGGGAGGGGGTCTCGAGGAGATTTTTAAGAAAATTTCGCGATTCAGTTTTCATATAGCAGATTACAGATTACAGATTACAGATTACAGGTTCAAAAGAATTTCTATTTAAATTATTTTAATCTTGCGAACTAAGAGATTGTGCCCGATTTTAGGAGACTCATGAAAGCTAGAGTTACCATCATGCCTCAAGCCGCTGTCCTTGATCCAGCAGGCGTCGCAACCGCACAGGCCATTGAACATCTCGGAATCAACGGCGTCCGTTCCGTTCGGATTGGAAAATCGATTGATCTTGAAATTGACAGCGCCACCGAAGAGCAACTCCATCAAATTTGTCGCGATCTTCTTTCCAACCCTGTCATTGAGGATTATAGGGTGGAAAGGCTGTAGACTGTAGGCTGTAGGCTATAGGTTATGACAAACCAACATCCACATCCTTAACAAAAATGATACTATTATATTTTTTGGAACTACCGTCATTGCATGACATCGATAGTTGTTTTTGCCGCAAGGCCCTATCTTTGCCCTACAGCCTATAGCCTATAGCCTCCAGCCTTTCTTATGCACTT
>VHCR01000263.1 GCA_016871655.1 Verrucomicrobiota bacterium | reverse complement strand
TGAAAAAACCTCCCAACTTTCTAACAGATTTCTCATTCTTAAAACCTATTTTTCCTACTACCAACTGCGGAATTTAGGTTTAATACACTATAACTTCAAGAGCAAGCGGGTCAGTTCCGAAATTTGCGACTGCGTCTGAAAATTGTCTGGCACTGACCCCATTGCTCAACACCATTTGCCAGCGTCTCTCCATTCAAGTGAGAGGATCTCAATAACGTCTATTATGCCTTCCTCACGAAGCAAGCTTTGAGGCCCACTGCGCCGACTCCTTCGATCTTACAGGAAATTTCGTGATCGCTATCAACTAATCGAATGGGGCCGGTCTTTGTTCCCCCTTTGAGAACTTGAGCCCCTTTGAGCGGAAGGTCTTTAATCAGTACAACGCGATCGCCATCGGTGAGGGCATTTCCATTCGCATCTTTTATTATTTTGGATTTTTCTGGCTCGGCTTCACGTGGCCATTCGTGGCCGCAGGTCATGCACTCCCATTTTTCGGCATGCTCTAGCATATCATTCATTTCGCATTCAGGACAAATTTTCTCACTCATCTAAAAATAATAAAACCTTAATGCAATGCATCAAGCTTTCTTCTTTTCTTTCAACAACCAAAGTGCGCTCAAGATAAAAACAAAGGAGGCAATGACATTAGGAGTGAAAGGTTCTTTCGCGATGATAATTCCAAGGAATGCACCGACTGGGAGCGCGAGATAGTTAGCGCTCGAGGCAAAGCTCGGCCCTGCGCGGTTAATGAGGTTTACATAAAAAATGTAAACAATTCCACCAGCAAAGATGCCGAGTAAAATGAGTGATAAACAAGAAAAGTGCGAAATGGGATGAATGACCCAAGTTTTTGAAAAGAAGAAAAGGAAGGGGAGGGCGGTGATTGTTGCGCCGATGAGAATGCCTTGTGCTGAGCGAAGTGGAGCAACTCGATTGCCTAAGCGAATTTTGATGAGTGAAACAGAAATCGCAAAGCAGAGTGATGCTGAGAGGAGTGCGATGACAGGAGCGATTGGAAACATGGTTGCAAAAGAGCGGCTACATTGATTGGCTAGAAGGCCTGGGCCGATTAGGACTAGCACGCCAAAAAATCCAGTGATGATGGCGATGATTTTTTTTCCAGAAATGGGATAATCTTTAACAAAGAGAGCTTCGAGAATTGTTGCGAAGAGTGGCACGGTGCCCATCAAAATAGCAGTGACGCTGCTCGGGACTTGTTGCTGCGCCCATGCAATCAGGAAGCAAGGGAGGGTGGCTTCAAAAAAACCAATGAGAACAAACTCTGGCAAGAGTGACAAAAAAGAATGTTGGGCTTGCGTTGGCGCAACATTTTCTTTTCGAATGTTCAATAGCAGTGTTAAGACAGAAGCTCCGATGACGACTCGTCCTGACATGACCATCACGTTGGAAAAACTGCCAAGGGCAATTTTAATAAAAAAATATTGAGATCCCCAAATTAGTCCGATGCCAAGCAAGAGGAGATAATTAATAAAAAAAGTAGAAGAAGATGCAGAGCGATTCATGAAGTAAAATTTATTTCGCATTTTGTTTCTCTATTTCTGCCATTACGATTCGCGTCGCAGCAGCAATCACGTCATCGCGCTTGGGTGCGTCTTGCTTGAATTGAGTAGAATAGATCGAAAGCACAATCGGTGAGCCTTTGGCGGGCCAGAGAACGGCGATATCATTTCTAGTTCCATAATCACCCGAACCGGTTTTGTCTCCAACACTCCATCCAATGGGCACTCCAGCGCGAATACAATTGTTCCCGGTTGTATTCGCTTTGAACCACGTCTGTAGTTCTGTGCGTAAGGTTGGAGATAACATAGTGCCGAGCATAATTTTTCGTAAACTTTGTGTCATTGCTTCAGGCGTAGTCGTGTCATTGAGATCGCCTGGAATGGCTGAGCCTAATCCATCGCCTTCCAAATGATCTAATCGAAATGCAGTATCACCAATTGATCGTGCAAAAGTAGTGACAGCATTAGCTCCACCCAATTGATTGGCTAAAAAATTAGCCGCCGAATTATCACTGTAGGACATCGCAGCAGCGCAAAGTTCCTCGATCGTCATTCCTTCACCTACATGTTGCTCCGTGATGGGATTCCAGTAAGGGGCAAGATCCGATTTTGTATACATGATTCTTTTTTTGAGTAGTCCTGGATCAGTCATGCTCTTTTTGAGAATGGCAGCCACATCCATGACTTTAAAAGTGCTGCAAAGTGGAAAACGCTCCTCAGCACGATAACAAAGCGACTTATTATTTGCTGTATCCAGAGCACAGACTCCAAGCCTCCCAGGAATAGAGGCTTCGAGCGCAGTGAGTTTCTGTTCGAAGTCGCTTGTTGCAGTTGCCGCTTGCAGGTGGCAAGAAAAAATGGCTAATGTGAAAATTGCTATCCGTAGAAATAGTCTCATGTTGATGGGAAGAGGATAATTTGGAAAACTTCAAAAATCAACGCCTGGAAATCGGCGATGTTGTTTCCTGTTGCCTCATAAGTTTTGACACCCGAGGCGGGAAAATCAAGTAGGTAAAAATAAGACGTTGACTCATAAAGGATGACACCGGCAACCAAGAAGG
>VHCR01000262.1 GCA_016871655.1 Verrucomicrobiota bacterium | reverse complement strand
GCTTCGATCTTCGGCCTTGTTCTAAGAAAAAATTTCAGCGCTTCTAACATGCCCTTTTCAATTTAATACACTATATGTTAAAACGTGCTAAGGAGAATAACCTTTTGCTATTTCTTCCGCTTCTTCTTATACGGTCTTGAGATTTGTTTTAACGTTTCTCCTTTTTTCAAAGCTTCAATTTGATCGCGCAGGAGAGCGGCTCGTTCATATTCCATTTTGCGAGAGGCTTCGCTCATCGATTCGTGAAGCTCTCGAATCAAGGTAACACGGTCGAGAGGTGTTTCGGCGATTAAGTTTTGCTCATCACCTTCTAAAATTACCCGTAAACTTTTTTGAACGGGGCGAGAGACGCCTGCGGGAGTGATATTGTGTTTGCGGTTGTAGTCCATTTGTCGACGGCGACGATCTTCAGTAATGCGCAAAAGTTCACGAATGCTTTCGGTGATGGTATCAGCAAACAGAAAAACTTCTCCATGAATATGGCGTGCAGCGCGGCCTGCAGTTTGAATGAGAGAGGTGCGGCTACGTAAGAAACCTTCTTTGTCAGCATCGAGGATGCAGACAAGGCTGACTTCGGGGAGATCAAGGCCCTCTCGAAGCAAGTTGATGCCAACAAGCACATCAAACTCTCCTTCACGTAACGCGCGCAAAATTTCCACACGCTCAATGGTGTCAATGTCGCTGTGAAGATAGCTCACTTTAAGTCCGACTTCTTTGAGGTAGTCGCTCAAATCTTCTGCCGTTCTTTTTGTCAACGTGGTGACTAAAGTCCGTTCTCCTTTCTCAACTCGAGTCCGACAAAGTTCAATCGTCTCATCAATTTGCGAAGCCAGCGGTCGAACCGTGATGCGAGGATCAAGCAGTCCCGTGGGTCTCATAATTTGTTCAACGATGAGCGGTGTTCCTTCATGTGTCGGATCGAGTGGCTCCGTAGCTTTGTTCGGCTTGGGATGTTCGAGAAGCGGCATTGTTTTTTTGGGATCAATGTAACTCTGATTTCCAACAAAGCTGTTTCTAAATTCAAACGGTCCCGGCGTAGCGCTGATGTAAAGATGTTGTTTTCCTGTCGCCATGAATTCGTCAAAGCTGAGAGGGCGATTATCTAAGGCGCTTGGGAGTCGGAAGCCATATTCAACAAGCGTCATCTTGCGTGCACGATCGCCAGCATACATTCCACCAATTTGCGGAAGTGTTGCATGAGATTCATCAATCACAATCATCGCGTCTGCAGGCAAGAAATCCATCAGCGTGTAAGGCCGTGAGCCTGCCTCGCGGCCTGTGAGATGACGTGAATAATTTTCAATGCCATTACAAAATCCCATCTCTTGCATCATCTCCAAATCATATTCGGTTCGCATTTTTACTCGCTGCGCTTCGATGTATTTTCCTTGAGATTCAAGCCAAGCCACGCGCTCTTTCAGCTCTACTTGAATGCCCTGCATTGCTTTTTGCATTTTGAGGTGAGGTGTGACAAATTGTTTTGCGGGAAAGAGAGTCAAGTGAGTCAGCTGATATTTAGCGGCTCCTGTGAGTGGATCGAAGGCAGAAATCCGTTCAAGTTCATCACCAAAAAATTCCAAGCGCATTGCCAGATCTTCTTCTTGTGCTGGATAAATCTCTACGACATCACCACGCACGCGAAAAGTACCGCGAGAAAATTCTATTTCATTCCGCTCATAAAGCATCGTGACTAATTTTTTTAACAATTCGTCGCGCGAGATCAATCCTCCTTGTTTGAGCGTTACAATCATTTCCAAAAAATCTTCTGGCGATGCCAAGCCGTAGATGCAAGAGACGCTGGCCACCACGATCACGTCGCGACGAGTGAGGAGGGAACTTGTTGTCGAGAGACGCAACCGTTCGATTTCTTCGTTAATAGAACTATCTTTTTCAATGTAGGTATCGGAGCGTGGAATGTAGGCTTCAGGCTGATAGTAATCAAAGTAGCTGACAAAATATTCAACGGCGTTGTTCGGAAAAAATTGTTTGAATTCCGAGTAGAGTTGAGCTGCTAGCGTTTTGTTATGCGACATGATCAATGTCGGCCGATTTAAGGCTTGAATGACATTCGCTGTGGTGAAGGTTTTTCCAGAACCTGTGACGCCGAGCAAAGTCTGGTGCCGATTTCCAGCCGCTAGCGAGCGCGTCAATTTATCGATAGCCTGAGCTTGATCTCCTTGAGGTTGATAGTCTGAACAAAGCTCGAATGACATGGTTGAGGCAAGAAGCTGAACTGAGCACTCCTAATAAGTAGGGGGGGAGTACTAACCCGCAAATTTCATGCTGATCCTGCTACGGCTTGCGAAACCCTGATGGATACAGCGTCAGGCTCGGATTGCTCCTCGGGCGGTATGGAGCATACAGCCGTCGTCGTACCCCATCGCCTTCTTTGTCTGCATCAGGATTCGCGGCGCCTCGCGACGAATCAGTATGAAATTTGCGGGCTAACAAAAACATACGTCCAAAGCTAGAAAAAATCAACCTTTCAAGACAGTTCAAAAAGTAATGCCTGTTGCCTCATAAGTTTTGACACCCGAGGCGGGAAAATCAAGTAGGTAAAAATAAGACGTTGACTCATAAAGGATGACACCGGCAACCAAGAAGGATGCCAATGTCA
>VHCR01000261.1 GCA_016871655.1 Verrucomicrobiota bacterium | reverse complement strand
GGAGCGACGGGGCAAGGAAATGGAATTGCTTCTAAGTATGGCCTTAATGGTATTGCTAATCAGCATCAGCAGCGGATTCGTGACATGGCCGATGGAGAAATTTTTAATACGATCACTTGGGGGAAAAATACGATGATGGGTTACGGTTCTAATATTCAGGTTCCTGATCGTTGGGCAATTATTTGTTACTTACGGGCGCTCCAACGCTCGCAAAATACAACGCTCAATGATGTTCCTGCTGACGAGCGCGCTAAACTCTCTCCTGCTCCTGCAACAAAGTAAATTTCCATGAGCCATCCTACACCATCTTCCACTAAGAGTTCTGAGTACTTCGACTACAAGCATGTCGGAGGACGCTTTATGGGGCTTGTTTCCGTGGCGATCGTCTCGCTGCTGGTCTCGCTCTTTCTTGGAATGCATCATCCCAAACAGTTTGCTTTCTCCTGGTTGTTTGCCTTTTTCTTTTTCATGACAATCATGATTGGGAGCCTTTTTTGGGTCCTTGTGCATCATGGAATCGATGTTGAATGGAGTGTTGGTGTGCGCCGCCAAATGGAAAATGTAGCGAGTCTCTTTCCTGTGCTGGCCGTTCTTTTTGTCCCCCTCATTTTTGTAGCGCCACGCCTTTGGACCTGGATGACGATTCCTCATGGACATGATATTCAGTTGATGGAAAAATCTGCTTATCTTAACCTTCCTTTTTTTTGGATGAGAGCTGGTTTTTATTTTCTATTTTTCAGCGTGGTGGCGTTGTGGCTGCGTAAAATTTCCGTCGCTCAAGATCAAACAGGCGATCCAAAATACACAATCATGGCTCGAAAAGTGACCTTCGCGAGTGTTCCACTCTTTGCAGTCTGCCTTACCTTTGCTGCGGTGGATTGGTTGATGGGGCTTGATTTCAAGTGGGTCTCAACGATGTGGGGCGTCTACATTTTTGCTGGTTCGGCATTGAGCTCACTCTGCGTTATTCTTCTCATTGTGACCGCGCTGCGCTCAGCAGGCTATTTGCAGGGAATTGTTTCTGAGCGTCATTATTCGCTGATGGGACAATTGATGACAGCATTCACTGTTTTTTGGGCCTACATCGGCTTTGATCAATACATGTTGATTTGGTACGCCAATATTCCGGAAGAGACAATTTATTTCCTCCGTCGCAACACGGAAAGTTGGTGCCTGCTAAATATCATTTTGGTTGTTGGACATTTCTTGGTTCCTTTCTTGCTCTTACTCTTCCGTAATCCAAAACGTCGTCCCGCTTATCTTTGTGGTGTCGCTTTTTGGATTTTGCTCATGCACATGCTCGATATCTACATTGTTGTTTTGCCGATGATTCATCCTGCTGGAGTTGCTCCGAATATTTTGGATATTCTCGCATTGCTTGCGATTGGATGCACGCTAGCAGCTGTTTTTCTCAAGCGCCTCGGTGATGTCCCGCTCTGGCCGTTGCGCGATCCGCGTCTCAAAGATTCTATCAACATTGCTGTCTAAAAACTCATGAGCTGTTCTTCTTCTCATTCTTCATCGTCTTGCTGTTTCCCGTGGTCACGTTTTTGGACAGTCATCGGGATGTTTGTTCTTTTTCTTGCAGCTGTTTTTCTTTTGGTACTTTGGAATCCAAAGCCGCTGGATGAAGACGCAGAGCGGGCTATTTTGAGGATGAAAAATTTAAAAGAACTTCAAGAAGCCAATGAAAAGCGTTTGAACAATTATGGCTGGGTTGATCAGGCGAAAGGAATTGTTTTTATTCCGATCTCGCGAGCAATGGAATTAGAAATATCTGACCTCAATGATCCTAAATGGAAGCCCCATGCAGCCTATCCGATTGCACCAATTGACCTTGTTCCTAAACCAGCTGGCATCCCTGTTTCAGCGCCAGCAGCTGCTTCCGGTGCTTCCTCCACGTCAGCAAAGTAAATCTCATGAGTCACGAACCTTCTCTCTCTCAAACTCAAGCAGCGACTAATTTCAGCGAGCCTGCTCCCTTGCATGCGACGACGCGTGCTGAGATTGATTCCTCGCTCCGTTTTCCTGTCTTGCTCTTTTTTAGAACAGCACTCTTCTGGCTTTTGCTAGGATCTATTCTTTGCGCGATCACTTCCTTCAAATTGGTAATGCCTTGCTTCTTGGATGGTATTTGCTTTTTATCTTATGGAAGACTTCTTCCTGTTGCGCTCGATGCTCTTCTTTATGGCTGGGCAGTTCCAGCAGGGCTTGGCATCAGTCTCTGGTTGGTTGCACGTCTTTGTGGAGTACCACTTCGCTGCTCTAAAATGCTGATTGCCGCTGCGATTTTCTGGAACACCGGAGTTTTTCTTGGATCACTTGGAGTTCTTTGTGGCTATGGAAGCTCCATTCCTTGGCTCGAATATCCTAATTGGGCTTCGGTTCCTCTCTTTATTGCCTTTTTATTAATGGGAATTTGGGTCGTGATGCTCTTTACTGCTCGCCAACCTCGTTCTATCTATATCACGCAATGGTATCTTTTGTTGGGACTCTGCGCTTTTTCTTGGCTCTACACGACGGCCAATAGCTTTTTAACATGGGGATCGGTCGAGGCCTCAGCTCAAGGTCCGATTGTCGCTTGGTATAGCGCCAATATTTTTGGGCTCTTCCTGATTCCGTTAGCGTTAGGCATTA
>VHCR01000260.1 GCA_016871655.1 Verrucomicrobiota bacterium | reverse complement strand
ACAAATGGGAGAGAGGTGAGTTTATTCATTTTGTAGAGAGTGGCACAAGTTTAACAATGAACGCCTGGCTTTATCAAACAGGGCTGTTGTTACAAAAAGCTGGTGTCAAATGTCATTTTTATACAAGGATGCCGAGTTTGCCTTGTCGTGGCATTCTCATCACGATGTCTGGTTTTTTATATGGTTATCCTAAAAACTTAATGCTGCCTCCTGCTCTTTTTATAACAGACATTGCTGCTGATCAGGGTATTCCTCGCCCCGTGGCGATGTTGCACTTGATTCCAAATCGTCACACTATCAAACATGTTCCTTTTTCAGAATTTATCCCACACTGGTCTCAGCCTTTTCTGATCCCGCGGAGTATGGAGCGAGGAGATCGTTTTGAAACGATTTGTTTTATGGGGAGTTCTCAAAGTATTGCTCCTGAACTTCGTTCGCAGGAGTGGCATGTACGATTAGAGAAAGAGCTGGGATTGCAATTTATTTATCGAGATTTTGATTGCTGGCATGATTTTAGCGATGTTGATTGCATTGTTGCGATTCGAGAATTTTCAGGAAAACGTTTTTGTTATAAACCAGCTCACAAGCTCCACAATGCTTGGTTGGCGGGCGTTCCTTTTATTGGTGGAAACGACTCTGCCTATGTGGGTGACGGACATCTTGGAGAAGATTATTTGATGGCTAATTCAGCAGAGGAAGTTTTTGAGCATCTCAAAAAATTAAAAGACGATGTTGTTTTTCGTACCCAACTTGTAGAACGTGGGCGTCAGTCAGGAGCGGCTTTTACGCGAGAGGCGATCTTAGAGTCTTGGAAACGATTAGTGCTGGAAACATTACCAATACGTGCTCAAAAATGGTACCAAGCATCAGCGGCGAAGCGATTTTTTGTGAAGCTACTACAACGATGGAGTTGTGGAATCCAGGATTTTATTTATAAACATTATAAACCTAGAAAGTACAATTTTGTTTCGGGGCAAAAGCCAGATCTCTTTGCGTGGGCGAGCGCGGGTGATTCTTCAAAAGTGAATTGACTTTAGAAATGAAAATTTATTTTTGTTTGAGGGCTGGGGCAGCTGTAGAAAAAGGCTGTAGACTGTAGGCTATAGGCTATAGGTCAATACAGAACCTTCGGGAAAAAGAAAAATTTGTTTGATATGGTAACCAATTTCTAATTTATTTTTTGATCTAAGATCCTACAGCCTACAGCCTATAGCCTATAGTCTTTCTTATGCACCTCACTTACTACGGTCACTCTTGTTTCGAGGTCGAAGTTGCTGGCAAGCGACTTCTCCTTGATCCTTTCATTACGCCTAATCCTTTAGCGGAAAAAATTGATGTTTCAAAAATAAAACCGGATTACATTTTTTTGTCGCATGGTCATTTTGATCATGTTGCCGATGTAGAAACAATTGCCCGTCAATCCGGAGCGATATTGGTTGGATCGTTTGAAGTGATGAATTGGTTTCAGAAAAAAGGATTGGAAAAAATTTTTCCAATGAACGTGGGCGGCTCTTATCATTTTGAGTTTGGATGTGTGACCATGACCAATGCCATTCATTCGAGCAGCATGCCTGATGGATCCTATGGAGGACAACCTGGTGGTTTTTTAATCAAGACAGCAGAAGGGAGTTTTTATTATAGCGGTGATACAGGACTGACTCACGATATGAAGCTGATTGCGGCTATGGGGCCATTAAAGTTTGCAGTTCTTTGCATTGGTGATTGCTTCACCATGGGAGTGCAAGATGCTATTACAGCTGCTAACTGGGTTGGCTGCAAAGAGGTTGTTGGAGTGCATTACGATACTTTTCCTCCGATTAAAATTGATCACGCTCAGGTTCAAGCCGCTTTTCAAAAAGCCAGCTGCAATCTTTATTTAATGCCTATTGGATCGACGCGCTCTTTTTAAATGAAAAAAAATTCAAAAAAGAGTTGACTCTTTTTCTCACTCTGATTCATTTACGTGTAGCAATAGTAATGCATGAGTTGATGGATCAACTCTCTGCTCACAAAAGTGCTAGAGCAGCTATTGCGCTACTTCATGGTTCTTCACGTGAAAACATTCACCTGAAATTTGTGTTTCCTTGATTGTCGGAGAACTTTCCTTGTTAGTTTAGTTTTATAAATATTTTCAAAGCCTAAAATATAATTCGCTCGCTCTCGCGAGGTTCGCCCCTTCGGGGCTGCCTTCGGTAGTCGATCCAGCGGCTAACATGCCGCATGTATGTTTTATAAAAAATTTTTCTGTGTTCTTTGTGTGCCGCTTTAGTGGCTTTGTGATCTTTGTGGTTAATTTCTTTTTGATTGGACTACGTTAATAGTTGATATCCCTTTTCCATTTTTAAATATGCAAGATACGTCATCATACTCCACACCTCCACCAATTCCAGGCGCGCCATCAACCCCTCAGGGAGAAGGTGCTCAACAACAAAACTCCCAACGAGGCGATCGGCCGCAACATCGTGGTAATCGTCGTCCTCGCAACAGACGCCCTTTTCAACGCAACAAAGATCGCCGGAATTTTAGGCCTAATCGTGAGGGACAAGAATCAAACGGATATCAAGGAAATGGAGAAGCAGAATTTGTGCCGCATCCAGAGGCTGACCCGAATGCGGAGCCGACCTTTGCAGAAGGAATCGTGGA
>VHCR01000259.1 GCA_016871655.1 Verrucomicrobiota bacterium | reverse complement strand
AACAAGGCAGCCGTGGTATGCAAATCACGTGCAATCGAGGGAAATGCTGGAAGGTACATATCAAGGGTCAGTGGACCCAACGCAATGAGGAAACCGAGAAGAACGATGACGCCTCGGCGGTTGGGGAGCCCGTTGCTCATTTTCTTTTCCAAGTAATTCTCTTCACCCCATCAATGTAATCAAAGTGGCGATCTTCCGAAAGAATTGGCAACTGATGTTGGACAGCTAACGCTCCAATCCAAAGATCATTGACAGGGATCATGCGACCTTTTCTTTGCAGTTGATTTCTTATCTCTGCATAAAAATGTGCTGTCATGAGATCGAGCATCAACACAGGCCAAGATGCTTTCAATTGTTCTAGCCATGCTCCTAATGATTTTTGATGTCGTGAGTTGATCAGCCCATACTGATACTCAGCTAAAACTGGAACCGACAGATAGAGTTGTACTGCCTCTTGGATGACAACTTCAATTTCCCTATCTTCACGAGACATTGCTGAAATAGCATTTGTGTCTAAAATCATTTCCAATCATCAGGATGAATTTCAGCAGCAGCAGCCAAAATTTTTTTGTTAATAGCATCCAGTTCTTTGCGCGGAATCTTTGGTGGAGGGGGAATAACGATGCGATGCCGCGCGGCACCAGCTTGCGCTGTTCTAGCCAACTTTTCTTTTAAGGCATCGCAGAAAAATTGCTTCATCGTTGTGTGACATTGCAATGCAGCAGCTTTTACTTGATGCAACAATGGAGCTGGGAGTTCTAAGGTTGTTTTTGCATTCATGACGCCCCATATTTATGGTTTTATGGGTGCAGTGTCAATAATTTTCTCAAATACCCTATCGAATAAATCCCCGTACTATGTCCATCTCCCCAAAAAAATTGAATGCCATAGCCACCAACGAATTCATATTTTTTTAAAACAAAACTTTCAACTGTGAGTTGTTTTTTTAAGACAGCTTTATTCCCCATCACATCGGGCTCCCCCTCGCAAACCGCGCAGGGACAGGCTTCGCGAAGTGCTCTCAAAGAAATAAATTGCTCCGTTCCATCGCTCCAAGCGAGAGCGAGTTCGTTACCAACAGGGGCAAGAGCTGTCGGAAAGTTAGAGATTGAAGGCTCGAGTCTATGAGACATTTAAATTTTGATCTTGGCAAAAAAGCAGACGCTCAAACCAAGAAAAACTGTCTCCGTAATTCGCTGCTGCACAGAAGAAAAAGGATTCGAGGAACGTCTATGAATACGTGAAGCGGATAGGACCGCAGCAACACAGTTCTTCAAAGCAGCAGTAGAATTAATGAGGCAGTTTTTTATTTAAATAATAGTGGCACCACAAGAATAGCCACAATGTTGACAACCTTGATCATTGGGTTGATCGCAGGACCTGCTGTATCTTTGTACGGATCACCAACGGTATCACCCGTTACAGCAGCAGCGTGAGCCGAAGAGCCTTTGCCGCCATGTTTTCCTTCTTCGATATATTTTTTCGCATTGTCCCAAGCACCACCACTGGAAGTCATCGAGATAGCAAGGAAGAGACCGGTTACGATTGTTCCGACAAGAACGCCACCAAGCGCTACAGCTCCCAGCCAAGGAATGAAACCAACAGCAAGAACCGTCAGCACAGGAAGCAAAGCTGGAATGATCATTTCACGAAGCGCTGCTTTCGTCACGATGTCAACGCAAGTTCCATACTCAGGCGTGTCTTGTCCTGTTAAAATGCCAGGATGAAGACCAAGCTGACGGCGGACTTCGATAACAACTGCCCCAGCAGCTTTACCGACTGCATCAATACTGAAAGCGGAGAAAACAAACGGAAGCAATCCTCCGATGAGCAATCCAGCAACCACACGCGGATCGGAGAGAGAGAAGGTTAATCCCATATTGTCAACCATATGACTCTTGAGTTCTTCAACGTAAGAACCAAAGAGCACCAACGCTGCAAGACCAGCAGAAGCAATCGCGTAGCCTTTGGTAACAGCTTTCATCGTGTTACCAACGGCATCAAGTTCGTCGGTAATTTCGCGAGCACTCTTTGGCGATTCACTCATCACTGCAATTCCACCAGCGTTGTCGGTGATAGGACCAAAAGCATCGAGCGAGATAATAATTCCGGAAAGCGAGAGCATGCTCATGACCGCAACAGCAACACCATAGAGTCCGGCAAAATGGAAGCTTCCTAAAATCGCGGCGATGATGAAGACCGCTGGCAAAACCGTTGCATGATTTCCAACAGCGATACCAGCAATGATGTTAGTACCATGCCCTGTCTCCGAAGCGCGTGCAATGCGGCGAACAGGTTCATACTCAGTGGATGTAAAATAGTTGGTGATCAAAACAATGATCGCTGTCATTGCAAGTCCGATTAACGCAGAGAGGTAGAGTCCTTGTGACGTGATCGTCATCGTTGCTGTGACAATCTCATTTGGAAAGAGCATCGTCGTTGCAGGATAAAAGAGAACTGCTGATAAAATCGCGTTCAACACCACCGCGGTGATCAAGGAAGCACCTGGCTTTTGCTTGGAGCAGTTAACATAAAAAATTCCAAGGATCGATCCGATGACTGAAATGCCGCCAAGGACAAAAGGATAGAGGATCGCCGCTGGAGTTGACTTGAGGGTCAAGTAGCCCACAAAGATAGCGCCAATAAGACT
>VHCR01000258.1 GCA_016871655.1 Verrucomicrobiota bacterium | reverse complement strand
AAAATCAAGAAGCTCTACTGGCAAACCAAAAAAAATGAATTAGCTGCTCACGAATTAACAGATCAGACCAATCTGCTATCGCACGAAGCTGCTATTCCAGTTTTTTCCTCTGCGGTCACTGCAACTGAAAAAGTCGTCAAAAATTGGTCTCAAATAGCACGTGATTACCAACGCGGCTTAGAACAAGCTCCTGAGCTCTTTCAGTCGTATTGGAAAACTCAATTAAACAAAGCTACTCTTGAAAAAGATCGTTGGCGCAAGATGCTTGCGGAAAGAAAGCTTCAGCAAAAAGCAAATCAGACAAACTATGAGCAAGAAATTTTTTCTCAGTTTCAAGATCACAATAACTTATTCTCTGCTACTGTAGAGGCCGCTAACGCCTCTTATAAAGAGGCTCAGAAAGTTAATAAAAAAAGTAAAATAGAAGCTTTGCCCCTCTGGCAAGAAGCGATCAGAAAAACAGAAGAAGCTCTTGCAGCATGCTCTCTATTTGTTGAACAACGCTCCCAGCCACTGGAGCATGTTTCTGAAAATTTGAAAAAAGCGCAGAGTCAGATGTTACAAACTGCACAGCAACAAAAGAGCGAATTAGAAAAATCACTAAAGCAATCCAAAACAAATGAAGCTATCAGCATCAATATCCAAAAACAGAAAGATCAAGCAGAACTTGAAGCTCTCGATGCAGCTCAAGCTCAAGCTTTGGAAAAAAAATTAAAACCACTCCGTAGTGAGATTTCGCATATTGAATCCGAAGATAAAAAAATTGAAAAACAAATTTTTGACTTGATTTCAAAAATTGAGAAAAAAAACGAACCCAGAGAGTTTAATCTTTGGGAAATTCAAGAGCTATTCACTCAGATTAATGAAAATAGTCAGAAAAGCATTCAAAACTGGAAGAATATCAAATCGCTTTGCAAACAAGCATTCAAAATTATTTCAGATTTCAGCATGCCTGAATCTCGTTTTTCATGGGAACCAATGTACTCAAAAGCTAAGAGTAAACTACTTTTCTTAAATGTCAGCACATCGTCTAATGAGGCAACTAGAAAAACAAAATTGCTAAAAATAAGTATTCTCAATGCAACCTCATTTGAAGAATCACTATCATTATCAGAAAAAGTCATTTCAGAAGCAGAGCTACGGAAGCATTATGATCATTTTAAAAAAGTAAAGCTTCTTTGGGCAGAAACGGTACAACATGCAGAAATGGCCTCTACCTCATGGAAAGAAGCTGCAGAGACTGCATTATTAAGACCAGCTTATCTTGAACTCCAAGAGGTTGAGACTTTGCAACAACAGTTTGAAAATGCTATCAACAATTATTATGCTTGGACTGCTAAGAAAATTGCTATGGAGATTAGTGCATGCAAAGCTGAGTTAAATGAATTTGCCTATCAAGCAAAGCTAACGCTTGACCTCAATGAGGCACTCTCACTTTGGAATCAAGCTTTTCAAAAACATGCAGAAGGACGTCTTATTTATGATAGTGGTATCGCTACTATCTCTAGTTATATGACTCAAATCCCCCCTCAATTCCAATCTTGGTGGAAGAGTATATTCATAAAATTAATGGAAAACAGGAATGCCTGGCATGCAGAACAAGCTTCATTGGAAGAGATCAAAAAAGAAGATATTATGATAAAAAGCCCACATGAGCTCGAAGCCTTGACAACCAGTACGACTGCTATAGAAGATTCTATAGAAGCAAGTGAACACGAAAAACAAGGAAAATGAAAAAAAAGAAAATCATCGTTCTCGGTTTTATGGGCGGCTGTCCGATCGCAGGAGTGATCTGGCAACACATTCATTACATCGTCGGATTACAGCGTCTCGGTCATGACGTTTACTACGTTGAAGACACATCTCGTTTTCCATATAACCCTTCCAACTTTGATATTTCCGACGACTACAGCTATGCTGCACAAACGCTGACAACTCTCGCCAAAGAGCATGGCTTTGAAGGCCGATGGGCCTACTGCGCGCGATATCGTGAAACGTTTGAAATGGCTGGTATGCAGCACGAAGATCTCTTGCAGCTTTATCGCGACTCCGATGCAGCATTAAACATTTGTGGTTCTCATAATTTGAATGAAGACCTCGCTCTCATTCCGAACTTGATTTATGTCGAGAGTGATCCTGGTGTCGAGCAAATCAAAGTTGACCAAAACAACGAAACAACCATTTCTTTTTTAAAATCTCACAAGCATCTTTTTACGTTTGGAGAAAACATTGGAAGTGAAACTTTCCCTATCCCAACGCATGGTCTCACCTGGCTGCCAACGCGTCAGCCTGTAGTGACTGAGCTTTGGTCTCCTCATCCAGAAATAATACCACCAGCCACAGAAGCCCTCTACACCTCGATCTGCAACTGGTCTACAAGCGGAAAAAAAGATATTGTTTGGCGCGACTCTAATTATCTTTGGAGTAAGTCGCTCGAGTTTTTAAAATTTGTTGAGGCTCCCAAAAAATCGAGCGAGATGTTTGAATTAGCAACGGACATTAAAGAACCAAACGAGCAACAGCTCTTTGAAAAAAACAATTGGCGCCTCATCTTGCCTCACGATCTAAGCACTTATTGGAATCAGTATCGTGATTATATCATCAACTCCAAAGGCGAATTCACTTGCGCTAAAGATCAGTACGTGCGCCTG
>VHCR01000257.1 GCA_016871655.1 Verrucomicrobiota bacterium | reverse complement strand
ACTCAAACTCAAACTACTTTACTCAAACTTCTATAGAGTGGGGGCACCTGGATTCGAACCAGGAACCAACCAGTTATGAGCCGGCTGCTCTAACCGTTGAGCTATGCCCCCAAAATTTGAAATAAGATAAAAAAATAGCTGCAAAAGAACATAAAGAACACAAAAAAAGAAGGAATAATTGAAATAAAAAAAGTTTCATTGACATAAAAGTTTAAGAGATGTCTATTTTCGTTTATGGACTTTAATACTACTAGAAATATCGGAAGTGCTGATCGGCTCTTGCCGATTATAGTGTATTAAATTGAAAAGGGCATGTTAGAAGCGCTGAAATTTTTTCTTAGAACAAGGCAGAAGATCGAAGCGCTATCCGAAGATAACGTGAGATCTGAGAACGCAGTTCTAAGGAAAAAGAGCAAGCTTATCGCGTGCCCTTTTCAATTTAATAAACTATAAGACTCGCGTTCGGCGAAAAATTAAAATTTTTTTATTCGCGCAGCGCACAAAACTTAAACTTAAACTTTTTACTTTCACTATTGCGTAGCAATGACCACCGGCGTTTTCATCGGCGCATTCTCATAAAAAAGTTTTGCCATCCCCTCTGGCATGCGAATGCAGCCATGGGAGGCCGGATAACCTGGAAGATAGCCAGCGTGAAACCCAACTTTATTATTGATTGGCATGAAATAACGCATGGGCGCTCCCTCGTAATGCGTTCCACTGGGCGCGGAATCAGTGCGAGAACAAATTCCTTCGCGGACAATCCGACCACTGGCGTCCACATAATTTCCATAAATTGTTGAAGCATGATTTGGTTCCTTCGCCAGAATTGTAAAAGAACCAACTGGAGTCCATACAACGCGCTTTCCAGATGAAATAGGGCTTTCAATCCCAAGTTGATTCCCAATGTATAAAAAAGCTTTTTGCTGCGAGAGCGAGACGCGAATCGAAATGGGCTCGTGGTTTGGGTTTGCTAAAACCTTTGGAAAAATTTTTCCCTGATCTTGTGTCTGAATCAAATCGGAAGAACGAAAAAGCAGGACTTTCGGCTTACTTTTTTCTGCAGCCTTCAGCTCTTCGATCGAAATAAAAAAAGCAAGAGCGCTGCAAAAAGCGAGCGTTCCTGTCAGAACTCTGAAAACATTTTTCATGAGCGCTTCACTTTACCAAAGAGAGTGCGTCACGTAAAGAAAAGCACTATTTAGTCCTAAGATAGATTGTTCGTGTAGAGCCAGAAGAGATAAGCAGCTAAAGAAAAGAAACCCACACTCGAGATAGCATAAGTAAAATTGAGGCAAGACCTTGTACTACGTTGCATCTCATTGAGAGAAGAGCGAATACTGGTTGTTTGCAGGGGTGGGAGAGAAACTTCTTGTTGAGTTTCTAAAAGTAGCTTCCCATGGGCTTGTTCCTGGCGATCTCTCACCTCATCCAATGCATTCATTAAATAGAGATCGTTGGGATTTTCAGCAATCTTTTTCTCAAACAAAAACCGCGACACTGCCAAGTTGTCAAGAGAGTCCATGACTGTTTTCCATTGAGGATGCATCGAGTCCCAAAGAGGGCTGACTTTTTGATAATATTCGACAGGCATTGCATTTAGCGCCACTCCCATCATCTGTTTTAAAAGCCCTACTTTTTTTGTGATGTAGGGATAGAGAAAGGCTGTTTGTTTCACTTCTGTTAAAAGTTTTTTTTGATCACCTATCCTACTTGCCTGTCGCATTTGTCCATATCGGTTTTCCATCAATGTGTGGATGACATCTTTTACTTTAGGATCTGTTTTCATCGCTTGAGGAAGAAGAGTTAATAAATCCTTTCTAACTTCATCTGCTTTTCGAAAAAGACCAACTCGAAATAACTGATCATTTAATTTTATGAGAGCTGCTTCTTGAGTGCCAGCAAGGGCGGGATCAAGTGCTGGGACAAATTGAGATGGTTTTCTCTCATTAGAAGGTACTTGTTGCTTCACCTTGTGTTCTAGAGCCAAAGCCTCTGCTTGGCAAATCAGGTACTGAGCAGCTTCTTGAGCCATTGAAAAAGGAGGAGCTACAACAGTTGGATTTTTACGAAGGTTATCAAGATATTCCTGCTGTCGTTTGATAACTGCTATCGCGGAATCCAAATTACTGCTTTGCCCTCGATCAGAAGCTTCAAGCGCCAAGTCTACGAGCTTGAACATTTGCGCCGTCACTGCTTGCTCTTTCTCAGGCCTGGAGAGATCGATTTTCTTAGGAGCAAGCTGCATCAGCATGAGACGCTTTTGATAAGCAGTGATGAGATCACTTTGATCACTTTGGCTGGAATTCAACGCAGTAGCTAGATTACGATGAAGCTCAACAAGTGAAGTGATCGATTGAGCTGCTCGCCGGTGATTCAATGCAGCAGGATCAGCAACATCTGCCTCAACAGCAGCCGCAGAGGAAGATGCCATCGCCGATACAGCTGCTACACTTGGTTTAGAAAGTTGCTCTTTCTCTCTCTCAAAAAAATCATAGATCAACTCCGCAGATTGAATTTCTTTTAAAAATTTGCTGTAGTCCCCGTTGGTGACAACGTTGTTCATCTCTTTACTAAGCTGCCGCAATAGCGGAGAGAGTTGCTTCAAGAAATTGCTAGCGTGTTCTTCTGCAGCAGCACTCGCAACTTGATCT
>VHCR01000256.1 GCA_016871655.1 Verrucomicrobiota bacterium | reverse complement strand
TGACAAAATCAGCATCGCCACGTTCGAGGTAAAGTTCGGTCGTGCGTATTGCGGCAAGGCGTCCTGGTTCTCCGACAATATCACCGAGAAAAAGAATATTTAACATAAAAAGAAATTAACCATAAAGAACACAACTACCAAGAATTTTAACACAAAGAACACAAAGCCGCTAAAGCGGCAACACAAAGAACACAAAAAAGAATTTTTTTATAAAAAAATTCTAATAGTATTATAGGCAAATGAAATTTTTTTCCGCCCTCCGCCTTCCGCCTTCCGTCTTTTGTCTGTTTTTATTTTTATGTTCATTTTTTCAAACCGCAGGCTTAGCACAGCAACTCACCCCCCTCGCTGCAAAGCCTCACTGGGAAAACTTGCAGCAGTATGCTGAGACGATCACGGCAGAAAAATTAACGAAGGATCTCCAAGAAATTTATGTTCCAGATGGTTCTTGGAACAATTGGATTACGATCACACCTCAAGAAGCCGTCATTCAACCTTATCCTGAGGCACCTTCTGAAAAAAACATTCATTTGCCCTTAGCGGCTTCGGAAGCTGATTGCAAAAAGGTTCCGCGTTACTGGAAGAGAAAGTCAGAACGGGACCCGCTTCCTGGCAAGCCGCTTGCAGGATTAAAAATCGTGCTTGATCCAGGGCATCTTGGAGGAGAGTGGGCCAAGATGGAAGAGCGATGGTTTCAAATTGGAAAATCAAAACCGGTGGAAGAAGGGACAATGGCTTTGATCACCGCTAAAATTCTTGCTAGACGTCTGGAAGCTCTGGGAGCTGAAGTCGACATGACCCATCACGAGCTCGGCCCAACCACGTCGCTTCGGCCGCCTCAACTCCGTGCTGTGGCGCTTCAACAATTGAAAAAAGAAAAAGTTAAGTGCACTCCCTATCGTCTTAAAAAAATGGAAGAGGCGTTATTTTATCGTGTCGCTGAAATTCATCATCGTGCCGATTGGATTAACAAAGTGGCCAAGCCTGACCTTGTGATTTGCATGCATTATGATGCCGAAGAATGGGGGAGTGCAAAACATCCCAAGCTTTTTGATGAAGAGAGATTGCATTTTTTAATTTCAGGAGACTTTACTCCTGGGGAACTCGTGAATGAAGATGTCCGTTATACGATGCTTTGCAAATTGCTCGGACGAACACATCGTCAAGTTGTCCTGATGTCAGATGCGGTTGCGAAGGCCTTTGTAGCTGATACGGGACTTCCTCCGTTTACCTATCACAATCCTGCGAAGGCGCGTCCTGCCTCTCCCGATAATCCCTATCTTTGGAATCGTAATCTCCTCGCGACCCGCTTGATCAAAGCGCCCGTGGTTTACTGCGAAGCCTACGTGATGAACGATCGCGAAATTTTTCAACGCGTACAGCTCGGCGATTACAAAGGAAAACTTCAAGTCGGGAACAAGTGTCTGCCTAGTCTCTATCGTGAATATGCGAATGCTGTGGCGAAGGGGATTACGAATTATTATCAGAATTAAAGGAGAAAGAAAAATAGCTGCAAAAGAACGCAAAAAAATCAAAAAAAGAATCTCCTCGAAAAAACTCTTTGTGTTCTTTGAGTTCTTTTGCGGCTATTCTCTTCTTTTCTTTGTATTCTTCGTGGTTAATTATTAAATTTCTTTTTCATGACCAAAATCATTGCCATTGCTAATCAAAAAGGAGGTGTCGGAAAAACGACGACTTCAGTGAACTTGGCTGCTGCTGTCGCAGAGCAGGGGAAGTCAGTGTTACTTATCGATCTCGATCCTCAAGCCAATGCAACGACGGTCTTGTTGGCGCATGAAGTTCGAGAGGGCGGACTTTATCGAGCGTTGATCGGTGAAATAACAATGGCTGAGATTGTTCTTTCAACGCGACTTCCGAATCTTTTTCTCATTCCAGCTGATTTGGAATTGGCAGGCGCTGAAATTGATGTCGCGCGTGGAGAAGAGCATCTCATGCAACTGAAGAAGCGATTGGTGCCGTTGAAGGTTTCCAAAAAATTTGATTTTATTTTTCTCGACTGTCCCCCTTCATTGGGGATTCTCATGTCGAATGCATTGACTGCAGCTGATGAAGTCTTAATTCCAATTCAATGTGAGTACTATGCGCTCGAAGGGCTTGGGAAGCTCGTTGGAGTTATGGATCAATTGCGCCAGGGGGCAGTTAATCCGGGTTTGACGATGAGTGGACTCCTGATGACACTCTTTGATGCGCGAACGAACTTGAGCGGCGCTGTGGTCAAAGATGTGCGTGATCATTTTCAAGAAGTTGTCTTCGATACGGTGATTCCACGATCGATTCGTTTGAGCGAAGCTCCTAGTTTTGGAAAAACCATTTTGGAATATGACAACCGTGGCCCTGGCGCTGCAGCCTATCGCGCGTTAGCGATCGATTTTTTGAAGCGGCAGGCGGATGGAATTGCTTTTGTGGGGGCTCCTCCTGTTGATCAGGAATAAATTTTTTTAGCGTTATGAAAGTTTACTTTGTGGCGCCAAAAGAATTTATTCCTCCTCCTGCATGGGTGCGGGATTTTACGAATCGACGGCAAACTCATCGTGGAGAAAAAAAAGGGTTTGGAATTCCTCGGAGTTGGATTTTCCAACCGTGGCTGTTGTTAATGAAGGAAGGGGTCGAGTGCGAATACACTCCCTATCTGCCTCA
>VHCR01000255.1 GCA_016871655.1 Verrucomicrobiota bacterium | reverse complement strand
CAATTTTTGAATCACTATTGAGTGATCAAACAACGGGAAAAACTTTTTTTCTTAGACTGTTTAAAAAATAGCCTCCAGTTGGACAGGGCCTATCTATTTCTGTTGCAGAGGCGGTTGAGGAAGCGGAGCGTTCAGAAGTTGTTGAGGAAGATGATGGGGTCTGCGTGATTTTCGTTGGCATTGGGTAAAATCCTGATGGAGATTCTTCTCTGGTCACAGAAATACGAAACTCTGCGGCGAGGCAAGCCTCCTCGAGTTTATTAACGGTGTGATGCAATAGAGCTAGCGGCTTCTGACTTGACGGAACGGTATCATTTCCGAGTGTAGATAAAACATTCTTTACTGCTTCAATAAGCGTTTTAGCTTCTTCAAACCTCTGTTGTTTTATAAATAGAGGATCGTCTTTTTCTAATATGTTAATCGATTCGGTCAAAGATTGAGTTTTACGGAGTAAGCTAGGCAGCTGTGCTCTTATAGCAACATTTTTAACAATGCGATGACTGAGTCCATGTTCGAGAGCCTCAGCTTCTTCATGAATAGAGAAGAGGCTTTCAGCTACGTCGCCATATTTCAATGCCAATGATTTTTTAAAATGATCAACAATTGCATTTTTTTCCTCTTGTGAAAATTCATACTCTAATCCGTCCTTTGCAAGGTAGGAAGAGAGCTTGGGCTCATCAGGGCTCTTTGTTGCAATCTGAATTTTATGTCCATTGAGGCCTACAGCGATTGTTTCTTCAGCATGAGGAGTCGTTGCAAATTTTTCGTAGTCACGAAAGTCAGGAGGGGGAGTTCTTTGTTGAGCGGGAGTGGACAAATTCATATTTTTAAATAAATATGGTACAAGGTACGATACAATAACTTTTGATATGAGCGATCATTTTTCTTTCCCAGATCGGCCGACGCTAAAACGCCAGCCTTTTGTTTATTCATTAAAAGAGGATCCGGATACTATCTATGAAGTGTCGAGGCCAGAAGGAGGAAAATTTGGTGAGGTGACAGTTCGAGTCATAAAACAGGAAAGAGGGCAAGAGGAAGCCCAACAAGAAAGAGAGCAGGAGATACAACACAATCTAGGTATTCCAAGCGGCGGGCCAGTTCAAGAGCATTGTATTGTTCGAACGCTTTCGGCGCCAGCTCGACTCGCCTCCATCGGTAAGCAAGAGGAAGGAAAAAATAAAGAAGCAACGCGTGAGGACCAGCGTCAAGCTGATGATGATTTTATTTTGATGGGAAAAAAGGATCCTATTGATACTCAAGTAATCGAGAACCCATCGGCTGATAGAATTCTTTACTCACAAGAAAAGGTGACGATTCCTTATGATCCGGGCTTCTATCCTGGCATTGAATATCCTAATAAAGAAGTCGAGATTCCTCAAGAAGGCCACTTTATTGCAGGGACACAAACATTAAATAAATTTAGTGAGGAGCTCCTAGAAAACATGGTTCATCTCATTCAAGGAGAGAACCGAGCGAACACTCCTTATCATCAGTTGAGACGAGATCTTGAACGTGCTACTTTTTATTTGGAAGAAAAAGGGAACAAAAAACTTCTTTTTGCAGAAGATTCTTCTTCTCCTCCCACCCAAGCAACAGCAGAGGCTGAGGTAAACGAAGAAATGGGTTTGCAACCGGCAATGACTCGAAAAGACCAAGCCATTTATAATTTAGAATTTTTTGTTGGTAATCCAGTACTGGCTCGGGTTATTGGGAGTACACTTCATCAAACGCTGTTTACTTTTCTTCCCGATATCACAAGCCATCCAGAAATAGTCGGACTACCGCGGCCGAGTTCTCAATCAGAAGAAGGCATTCAGGCGAAGATTGAATACACATTAGAAAAAAAACAAGCATCAGGAAGTTCAAAACCGGTTTTTATCATTACAGCAACAAGCACCGCTGATGTGGAGAGTTTTACTTTTAAGGATCAAAGCAATGGGCAACTTGCAACATTTATTTTCACCGATCCTCCTCCTGGCCGTTCGCTGAACTTCAAACAAACGGCGAGCATTGCTATTACGCTAGAGCTGAGATCCAATGATCAATTTGATCCTAAGAAACCATGGGACAAAGAAAATTTTCCCTGCCAAGTAAAATGCTTGGGGTACATTAATATCTACAATAGCATTCGTATGGAGCCTGTTTCAGAGCAAGAGGGAGAGACAAGCAGCTCCAAGAAACTTTTCGATACCTCAGCGAAGTTTGCGTCCGACGTCTCAGAAAAAATGTCATCGGCTTCTAGCGCTGCTGCTGTAACATTTCAAAATTTGAGCGAGCAGGCTTCCCGCCAAGCCAGCAGATTTGGAAGCAATTTTAGTAACGCTCGAGGGGTGATAGCACGAGGAGCTGGAGGTATTTTGGATAAAGGAAAGCAACTTGCAACTTCCTTCAGGAAAAAAGAGCCTGGAGAACACTAAGCGGGTTCAATAACTGAACTATCTGACTATCTCTTTTTGAGCTGAGCTTCGTTGTCAGAGCTGACGTTATGCCTGCATAGCGCTTCTAACATGCCTTTTTCAATTTAATACACTATAACATCTATTTTGGAGTGCACCGACAGAAGCACAAGCCACATGGGTGAAAGTCCGATCGGTTGAATTAGACGATTCACAACCGAAAACTGTATTCGGGAAGAGACTGCGAAGTCAAACCACAAGCGGGATA
>VHCR01000254.1 GCA_016871655.1 Verrucomicrobiota bacterium | reverse complement strand
GTATAAATTTGTAGCAGCGAGGCCCCCTCGGTCATGCGTTCGGAAGCTGAGGCAGCGTTAGTGATACCACCGGAAGCAATGATCGGGAGTTGTGTGTGTGCGCGAATCGTCTTGAGTGCCTGCAGCGATCGAGCTCGGAGAGGCGCTCCACTGAGGCCGCCGGTCTGATCTAGTGATGGAGAAATCGCTTGGTGATCGAGAGTCGTGTTGGTGGCGATGAGACCAGAGAGTTTTTCTTCTTCCGCAAGTTGTACAATAGAGATCAAATCTTCTACTGCAAGATCGGGAGCAACTTTCACGAAAAGAGGTTCTGAAATTTCAGCATCGCGCAATGCTTTTACAATTGTACAGAGAGCTTCTTTTGCTTGCAGATCTCGCAGGCCAGGCGTGTTGGGGGAGCTGACGTTAATCACATAATAATCTCCTAATCCACGCAATTGTTGATAACTTGAAAGATAATCTTGAGCCGCTTCTTCGGCTGGGGTGATTCGCGATTTACCGATGTTGATGCCAACAGGAATGCGCGGCCAACGCCCTTTTTCTTTGAGGTTTTTCAAACGGCAAGCGACGGCTGCGGCTCCCTCATTGTTAAAACCGAGGCGATTGATCAGGGCTTCTTGTTCAGGAAAACGAAACAAGCGCGGTTTCGGATTTCCTGGTTGTGCGTGAGCAGTGATGGTTCCCACTTCAACGAAGCCAAACCCAAGAGCTTCCCATGCGGGTAGAGCCACACCATTTTTATCCATACCTGCTGCAAGGCCGATGGGATAAGGGAAATCAATGCCAGCTACACGACACGGTTTTGAAGGACGTGTGCCGCAGAGTGAGTCTGCAAGGGGGCTTAGCAACCAAGGCATCGCAGAGCCGATTTTCAAACTTTCCATCACGATCTCGTGAGCGCGCTCGGGATCAAGTTGAAAAAAAAGAGGACGAAGGATGGAGCGATAAAGATTCACAGGGAGAGAAGAAATAAAAAATTAACAGGGATGGAAGGGATAAAGAAGAGTGGCGAGTAGCGAGTGGCGGGTTTTGAGGTAATATTTTTGTAGGAATGATTATTTTAAATGTAACGTCTTGAAATAAAAATTCGAAAAACTAATTTATTGTTGATTTTAAACACTTGCTACTCGTTACTTTTTATTCTTCATCGCTTTCATCCCTGGTAATTTTTTATTTTCCAATGCAGAAGTTGCCAAAAATTTCCCCCAAAATATCCTCTGTGCTGCTGGCGCCTACTACGTCACCAAGGTCTTGGAGTGAGGCATGGAGCTCGACGGCCAAAAGCTCTGGCGGCTGTTCATTTTTAAAAAGTTCTAGTGCTGTATCCAATGAAGCCAGCGCTCGTTGAAGGCAGGCCTGATGGCGAGCATTAATGGCAACGGTTGAAGAGGCTTGCTCTTTCATCCTCGGGAGTTTTCCGGTGACTCGTGAGATGATGGCGGTTTTTAATTCTTCTAATCCTTCACCGGTTTTGCACGAGACGAAAACTGCCTCAGGATGGGCTTTGCACAAGGCGCTGTAGTCGGAAAGGAGATCGATTTTATTGAAGAGAAGAAGTTCTTGAGGGTGCAGCGGCGTTATTGAATTTTTCACTTCCGTGATATCAACGAGGTGAAGAGTTAAATCAGCCCTGGCTATTGCTTGGTGGGAGCGAGCAATTCCTTCTTGCTCGATGAGCTCTTCCGTTTCTCGAAGGCCAGCGGTGTCGATGAGTCGAAAAGGATAGCCGCTGAGAGAAGCCATTTCTTCAAGTAGATCGCGCGTGGTACCTGCAATCGGTGTCACAATGGCACGATCGCGACCGAGGAGAGCGTTGAGCAAACTCGACTTGCCTGCATTGGGAGCGCCGCACAAAGCGAGTGAAAATCCTTCACGTAGGAGACGTCCTTCGGAGGCTGTTGCCAAGATACTCAGCAGTTCGCGGCGACTTTTTTCTAAACGCTCTTGAAAGGCGCGTCCTGTCTCAGGAGAGATATCTTCTTCCGGAAAATCAATAAAAGCTTCGAGGTGGGCAACAGCAGCGAGCAGGTCTGTTTTAAGATGAGCGATGACCTCGCCAAGTCGTCCTGCTAGCTGCTCGGAGGCAGCATGCTGGGCTCGTGTGGTTTGAGCTTCGATCAAATCCATGACGGCTTCTGCTTGCGTGAGGTCCATTTTTCCATGGAGATAAGCTCGTTGAGTGAATTCGCCTGGACGTGCCAGGCGTGCTCCTGCATGAAGCAGTGCTTGGAGAACGCGCGCACTAATCAATGATCCGCCGTGGCAACTGATTTCGACCATTTCTTCTCCCGTATAGCTGTGAGGGGCTTTGAAAATGGCGAGCAGCACCTCATCAATCACCTGACCTTGCTCTACAATTTTTCCAAAATGGAGCTGGCGTGGTTTCATCGCGGTGCATGAAACGCTTCCCTGAAAAAGACCGCTAGCAATTGCAATCGCCTCTGGACCTGAGATTCGCAGGAGCGCAATGGCTCCTTCGCCTGGAGGTGTGGCAATGGCAGCAATCGTATCGTGAGAAAACATAAAATCAGGGTAAAGGCTGCAAAAATTAACCACAAAGAAGGCAAAGAACGCAAAGAATTAATAAAATTTTTAAACTAATTTCACGATTATAGTGTCTTAACCCGCAAATTTCATACTAATTCGTCGCGAGGCGCCGCGAATCCTGATGCAGAC
>VHCR01000253.1 GCA_016871655.1 Verrucomicrobiota bacterium | reverse complement strand
TTGCTCTTTTTCCTTAGAACTGCGTTCTCAGATCTCACGTTATCTTCGGATAGCGCTTCGATCTTCGGCCTTGTTCTAAGAAAAAATTTCAGCGCTTCTAACATGCCCTTTTCAATTTAATAAACTATAGTGTCCTCTGTAGTTTCCGAACTCTCGTCATCTTCTCAGATGTCGCTTCCGTTGTTAGATCTCTCGAACCATCGGAACGTTCTCTTCCAACTTCAGACACATTTGCACTCCTACCTCGCCTTTGCTCCACTCCTATTGCGGGAGCTTCTTTGCTACTACGCAAGGATCCGACTTCTCCCATTGCCGCTTGGACCTTGTTCTCACTTGTGTCCAGCGTTGAAGGCATTCCTTCACAACGAGAGATCTCCCGACCCCACACACATTCCCTTATCAACATGCTACCATCGCCAACACCGCCAAGACGCTGAAACACCTGTGACGATTTGATGGTGTTTCCTTTCTGTCTTCGCCGCCTTGCCAGCGGCTCGACTTCTTGGTTCTTTCTTCTTTCGATGCTCATTGTTGATGTTCAGTTTCATTGTGGCCTGCTGATTCAATCTGTACCCCGCTTGCGGATTTAACTTCTCAGTCTCATTCCGAATACAGTTTTCGGTTGTGAATCGTCTAATTCAACCGATGGGACTCTCACCCACGTGGCTTGTGCTTCTGTCGGTGCACAACAAGGCCGAAGATCGAAGCGCTATCCGAAGATAACGTGAGATCTGAGAACGCAGTTCTAAGGAAAAAGAGCAAGCTTATCGCGTGCCCTTTTTAATTTAATACACTATACTATTTTAAAGAGCGAAGGGATGCAATTTTTAGTTGAAGCTCAGAGCGACCTTGAAATTTATTTTCCTCGATCGTGAAAGCCAGATTCCATGGTGGTTTGGGAAGATCTTGCAAAGCTCCATCAAAAAAAATCGCGCTCAGCATTTTTCCTTTCGTTGCTTCAAACTCTAATCGCAGATGTTTTTCTTTTAACACACGTGGCTCTTTAGCTGGAAAAATTCCTCGCGTGAAAAAAAGAGGTCGCGGATTGCTTGGACCAAAAGGAGCCAACGATTCTTGTAATTTCAACCAAGCATGATCCAGCATCGCGAGATCAACTTCCGCATCGAGAGGAAGCGATGGAATAAGATCTTCTTCGCTAAGAAAAGTGGCGACCGATTTTTCAAAGAGCAATTTAAATTCTTCAAAAGAGGATTCATGGAGTTTCAAACCAGCTGCCATTGCATGGCCGCCAAAGCCTGTAAGTACGCTAGAACATGCTTCTAAAGCTGCCACCAGTGGAAGTCCTGAAATACTGCGGCCGCTTCCCTTACCTCGTCCCTCTTCATCAAATCCAATGACAAGTGCAGGACGATGCCACCGCTTCATCAACCGCGAAGCCACAATGCCAACGACTCCCTCATGCCAATCGCGCTGACCAACGACAATGCTTTTTTGAACCGTAAGATCGAGATTGGCTTCTACCCAAGCTTCTGCCTCGCTCGTCACCTCACGTTCAATATTCTGACGCTCGCGATTCAGTCGATCTAACTGTCGTGCAATTTGAGAAGCTTCCGTTTTATTTTCTGTGAGGAGTAAACGCAAAGCATTTTCTGCAGAGGTCAGTCGGCCGGCTGCATTGATACGAGGTCCCAATTTAAATCCGATATCGATCGTTGAAAAAGGAGGCTTTGCCTCGGCAACGCTGATCAGAGCTTGAACTCCAGGCCACTGAGATTTTTCTAACCGCCTCAATCCATGTCTGACAAAGATCCGATTCTCTCCGACTAAAGGCGCAATATCGGCCACTGTTCCGAGGGCTACAAAATCGAGATAGTACTTTAAATCAATTTCAGCATTCGGAAAACGTTTTAAAAACGCGTGACACAATTTGAAAACCAATCCTGCACTGCACAAAACATGATCCTCAACAGCGGTTCCTAATTTTGGATTCACAAGGGCTACTCCGATCTCCAAAGCATTCATAGGAGCAGGCTCATGGTGATCAACGATGATCAAATCAACTCCCTGCATTTTTAAAAATTCTGCTTCTGCAAAAGAATTCGTTCCGCAATCAATCGCAATCAATAAATCAGGTCGATGCATTTTTAGGCAGCGCTCGATTGCAGCCAGGCTCAACCCATAACCCTCTGAAGCCCGCTCCGGAAGGAAACATTCAACATCACCACTCCATTGTTTTATAAAACGAGTTAAGATCGCCAGCGATGTCACTCCATCGACATCATAATCACCATACAAAACAATCTGCTCTTTCTTCTCAATCGCTTGCTGCAGCCGCTCCACAGCAGCGTTCATGCCAGGAATTTTTTCTGGCGCTTCCAAATTCGCCAATCGTGGCTCTAAAAAATTCCTCGCAGCTTCCACAGTTTCATAACCTCGTCGCACCAAAACTTCAGCCAACGGCAACGGTAATTCCAATCCATCAGCCAGCCTCGCAACCAGCTTAGAATCGACTTCTGGCGGTAGCACCCATTTCTTTTGCATGTTATGAGAAGATAGGAGATGAAAGATGGGAGATAGGAGTCAAGGTCTGCCCAAGCAGGCAGAAATTTGGAAAATAGAATCCCATCTTCTATCTACCAGCTTCTATCTTCTAATCAAAGCCCTCGGCTTTGATTATGCCTTCTCCACTTGCCAGTATTCGAGCTCCACTGGCGTC
>VHCR01000252.1 GCA_016871655.1 Verrucomicrobiota bacterium | reverse complement strand
ATCAGTGATTATTCCTCAACGAGGTCAACCACTTCAACAAACACTTCTTCGTCAGAAGCTCCCTCTTCTTTTTCAGCCTTGGAAGCAGCAATGGTGATGTGCAGTGTTGCAGTCACTTCAGGATGAAGACGGACTGGGATTGTTTTCTTGCCACTCTCTTTGATCGGACGCTCCAAAACAATGGCGTGACGTGGAAGCTCGATCCCTTCGAGTTCTGCCAGCATGAGCTCCATCAGGTCGTGAGCGGTAATGGAACCGAACGCCTTCCCACCAAGTCCTGTTGCCAATTCCATCTTGAGACGAAGTTTGTTAATTTTGGAAGCCAGGGTCTCGGCTTCGCTCAACTCGCGAGCTTCACGCTCAGCGCGCTTCGCTTTCAACTGATTGACCTTACGCAAAGAAACAGGATTCACCTCGAGCGCTTTGCCTTGAGGAATGAGAAAATTGCGGGCGTAGCCAGGACGAACTTTAACGATATCAGCTTCAGCGCCGAGTGAGGAAATTGCTTCCGTGAGGATAACTTGAGTAGCCATAAAAAAAGTGAAGGGTAATGAGTAAAGGGTCGTAAGTATAAAAATGAAACATTGCAAAGAGCAAGTAGTAATTTTAAAAATATGAATGCCTCTTAAAAATAAAGCTCCCCTCACTGTTTTAGCTACAGCTTCCGACCGCGGCAAACGCGTTGATCTTTTTTTAGTCGAGCAGTTGCCACATTATTCCCGTTCTAAAATTCAAAACCTCATCAAGGAGGAGCACGTGACTTTAGCCGGCAAGCCTCTCCGTGCAAAAGATGAGGTTCAACCAGGAGATGTTTTTGAAATTCAGGAACCGGCTCCTAAGCCTCTTGCAAAGGCATTTCCAGAGGACATTCCGTTAGACATTCTTTTTGAAGATGAAGATCTTCTCGTCATCAATAAACCAGCTGGGATGGTTGTTCATGCCGGAGCCGACCATGAAGAGGGAACGCTCGTCAATGCTCTTTTGCATCATAGCGCTACGCTTGCAGCAAAAGATTCTTTCCGTCCTGGCCTTGTTCATCGCCTCGACAAAGAAACCAGCGGCTGCTTGCTCGTTGCAAAAAACGATGACATCCACGCCACACTCTCGCAACTTTTTTCAGAAAGAAAAATTAATAAAACTTATCTCGCCATCACGACAGGAATTCCTCGTCAAAAAAAAGGAACCATCGCCCTTCCCATCGGCAGGCACCCCGTTCAACGCCTTAAAATGACGGTTCGACGGCCTCCCTCAGGACGTGATGCAACGACTGATTACGAAGTTCTCGCAACAACAAGTACTCATGCCCTCATCGCTTGCTCTCCTCACACCGGCCGCATGCATCAAATCCGCGTCCACTTGCAACAACTCGGACATCCGATCGTCGGCGATCCTCTCTACGGCAAGCGAGATCAGTGGCAACGTCACCTCCTCCATGCTTGGAAGTTAGAATTCACGCATCCAAGGACCGGAAAAAAAATGAAGATTGAGGCGCCGGTGCCAAAAGATTTCAAAGCAAGACTTGAAACTGGAGGCTGGAGGTTCGAGGAATTTTAAGATGTTATTTGCTTCGCCTTTTGGTACCTTTTCCTGCGGTGATTTTTTCTAACACATAAGGCCTTTTGCCTTCAACCCTCAGCCTCATGCCTAGCTCCTCTCTCCAACAAGCACTCGACAAGGTCGAACCTCTCTTGCGTAAAATGAACAACAATCTTTCACCACGACCGAAAGCCTCTCGCAAAAGTCTTCTCGCGTTAATAAAAAAAGCGGCAGCAGAAACGCCAAAAGAACCCCCCTCTTCCACTCGCGTTGAAAATTCCTCCGAAGATCGAATTCAAAAACTCGCGCAGCTCCGCGAGCAAGCCCTCGCCTGCACACGCTGCCCTCACCTCGTCAAAAGCCGGACCCAAGTCGTCTTCGGCGTCGGCAATCCTTTTGCAGAATTGATGTTTGTCGGCGAAGCTCCGGGAGAAGATGAGGACCTTCGCGGCGAGCCATTTGTGGGGCGCGCTGGACAACTCCTGACCAAAATCATCAACGCGATGGAATATGAGCGTGACGATATTTTTATTGCGAATGTTTTAAAATGCCGACCCGACATGCCTGAAGGCGTCTCAGGCAATCGCAAACCAAAACTCGAGGAGATGCAGACCTGCCTCCCGTGGTTGCGCCAGCAAATTGACTTGATCAAACCAAAAGCTCTTGTCGCCCTCGGCGCCACCGCCATGGAAGGCCTTCTCGGTGAAACAATCCCAATGCGCGACGCACGAGGTCGCTGGTTTGAATTTAATGGGATCCCAACGCTCGTCACCTATCATCCCGCCTACCTCTTGCGCAATCAATCCCTCACTGAAAAAAGAAAAGTCTGGGAAGATATGTTACTTGTGATGGAAAAATTAGAACGTCCGATCAGTGAGAAACAGCGCGGTTATTTTTTGACGAAGTAAAAATATTCCTCTAGACTTTTCGCTCCTCCAAATTTCTCAACCCTTCAACCCTTCAACTTTTCACCCATGATCATCGGCGTTCCTAAAGAAATCAAAAATCACGAATATCGCGTTGGCCTTACCACTAGCTCTGTGCGCGAGTTAGTTCACCATGGACACAAAGTCATCGTTGAACAAAATGCAGGCTCAGGCATTGGGCTGAGTGATGAAGCCTACGTTAAAGCCGGCGCTCAGATTAT
>VHCR01000251.1 GCA_016871655.1 Verrucomicrobiota bacterium | reverse complement strand
AAAAATTTCTTTCAGGTGAAGTTGATAAGGTAACGGTACTTTATCCGCAATTTGTCAATACGCTGGTCCAAAAGCCAGTTCATCTTGGATTGCTTCCAATCACTGCTGAAAAAGCGCAAGGGACAACAGCGATTCCTCTCCCTCATCATGAGGCATCAGCTGCTGCTTCAACAGCGCCTACTGAAACTCCACAAGAGCAATCGATCAGCGAGTATCTTTTTGAGCCTTCTTCAAAAGAAATCCTCAATGCGATCTTGCCTTACTACTTTCATTTTGAAATTTTCCAAAAGATCCTTGATGCACGTGCTTCCGAGCAGAGCGCACGCATGGTTGCGATGAAAGCTGCTACTGACAACGCGAAGAGCCTCGTTAAAGATCTCACACTCGAATACAACAAAGCTCGTCAAGCTGGTATCACGACTGAGCTTCTCGAAATCTCAACGGCCCAGATGGCGCTGGGATAGCGTTGAAAAATTTGTATTTTCTCAAAGAAGTTTAGTACACATTGATGAAACCTTAACCATTATTCAAACTATGAATAAACAATTATTTCTAAACGCTAATATTGCTGTAGCTTCAGTTTTTTTGAGTGCTTCAGTTTTTGCAACATTTACTGGTCCACATGGCCATGTCACAATATCTGGAACGGAAAATAGTGGGTCTAAGGGAGGGACCGTTACCAAGACGCTGAAAACTCCAAAAGGAACTTACACAACAACTACTTATCGTGGTCCAGCTCAAGGAGGCTATGGAGTTGTAAAAACAAAGACAGTGACAGGCCCAGAAGGTAAAGAGGTTAATAAAACCACTCAAATATATAATAGTACTGGCACAGGAGATGGTGCTGCAAATGGAGCTGAGAGCGTAACCAAATCTGAAACAATCAGTAGTGGTGACAAATCTGAAACAACCTACACAACAAAATCGAAATAAAAATCGATAAACAAAATTTATGTCTACAAATAATACTGGAAAAATTGTTCAAATCATCGGGCCTGTCGTCGATGCTGAGTTTGATCTCAGCAAAGGTCCTTTGCCAAAAATTTACGAAGCGCTCGAAGTCGAGCATATTTACGAAGGCAAGACGACAAAGATCACACTCGAAGTGCAACAGCAACTTGGTGAAAACTGGGTGCGTGCGATTGCAATGTCTTCGACAGAAGGATTGACTCGTGGACTTGCTGTTAAGGCTCTTGGAAACCCAATCTCCGTGCCAGTTGGTGAGGGAGTTCTTGGGCGTATCATGAATGTGACCGGTGAGCCTGTTGATGAACGTGGGCCGATCAATGCGGTGAAATATTATCCGATTCATCGTGCTGCTCCAGAGCTTGTCGATCAAAACACCAAGTCCGAAGTGCTTGAGACTGGGATCAAGGTCATCGACTTGATCTGTCCGTTCACGAAGGGTGGAAAAGTTGGTGCGTTCGGTGGTGCAGGCGTTGGTAAGACTGTTGTCATCATGGAACTCATCAACAACATTGCAAAAGGTCACGGCGGTTACTCGCTCTTCGCTGGTGTTGGCGAGCGGACTCGTGAAGGAAATGATCTTTATCATGAAATGAGCGAAGCAGGCGTTATCGTTCAAGAAAAATTGGAGAAATCTAAAGTTGCTCTCGTCTACGGCCAAATGAACGAACCTCCAGGAGCTCGTCTCCGTGTGGCTTTGAGCGCCCTTTCGATGGCAGAATATTTCCGCGATGAGATGAATCAAGACGTGCTTCTCTTCATCGATAACATTTTCCGTTTCTCTCAAGCAGGTGCTGAAGTTTCCGCGCTCCTTGGTCGTACACCAAGTGCTGTCGGTTACCAACCAACGTTGACTTCTGAAATGGGTGACCTTCAAGAGCGCATTAGCTCGACAAAGAAAGGTTCTATCACTTCCTTCCAAGCTGTCTACGTTCCTGCTGATGACTTGACCGATCCAGCGCCAGCAAACACCTTTGCCCACTTGGATTCGACAATCGTCTTGGAGCGTTCGATTGCAGAGCTCGGAATTTATCCAGCTGTTGATCCTCTCGCATCAACTTCCAAAGCGCTTGCGCCTGAAGTTGTCGGTGAAGAGCATTACCAAGTCGCTCTTGGCGTGCAAAAAGTTCTTCAACGTTACAAAGATTTGCAAGACATCATTGCTATTCTCGGTATGGATGAACTTTCACCCGAAGACAAGCTCACCGTCTATCGCGCGCGTAAGATTCAACGTTTCTTGAGTCAGCCATTCCACGTAGCAGAAGTCTTCACCGGCACTCCGGGACAATATGTTCCGATTGCTGAGACGATCCGCGGCTTCAAAGAAATCTTGGAAGGTAAACACGATGACGTTGATGAAGCTGACTTCTATATGAAGGGCGGCATTGATCAAATTAATTCTGCTTCAAAGTAGATCTTCTTCGGAAATCATTTTTAACTTACGAAGCTAAACCTACGTTGCAACAAGTTTGAGTTACCAGTTTAAGTTAATTCTTGCCTTCGGCAAAAAATAAAAATTTTTATTATGCGAAGCACTCGAAACTTCAACTTCAACTTTTAACTTAAACTTTGGCTAAATAAAAAAGAGAAATCTTAGCAGCTTAAGTCTTCAAAATAAAAATTGCATTGCTATGTCCACTCTACATCTCGAAATCGTTACCCCTGAAGCCCGCATCTTTGAAGCGGAAGTCGAGCAAGTTGTCGTTCCTGGCGTCGAGG
>VHCR01000250.1 GCA_016871655.1 Verrucomicrobiota bacterium | reverse complement strand
TTATTTTTCTAAATCTAGTAAATATTTTTCTGCTGTTTTTTTCCATCCAGGAAGGGTGAGATTGGGCGCAATTTCTGAAAGGGGCTTCAATACAAATTCTCTCTCAAGGAGTTTAGGGTGAGGTAGGGTTAATAAATCTGTAATGATGGTGCCTGTTCCGTGATAAAGGAGATCCAGGTCAAGTGTTCTTGGGCTATTTTTGATTCTAGGGAGTGAGCGTCCCGCTTCAGCTTCAATTTTTTGAAGAAATTTGATCAAATCATGAGAGGAGAGAGAGGTTTCTAGTTGAACAACGGCATTTAAAAAATCAGGAGATCCGGAGGGGCAGTTGACAGGAGCTGTTTTATAAAAAGAGGAGACTAAAAAAGCTCTTGGGTAGCCGATGTGGAGTTTTTGAAGTTGCTCGATGGCATTTCGAAGGATCAAATCACTCTCTCCAAGATTAGAGCCGAGAGAGATTCCGGCTTGGGGTGGGAGGGGAAAGTGATGGTTCACAAATTTACTTTTAATTAGTTTTTATTTTCAAAAAATGTTGCATGTCATAAAGACCTGGCTCTTTTTTAGTAAGCCAAACAGCTCCACGAAGAGCTCCGCTGGCATAGGCTACGCGCGTTGAGGCGCGATAGGTTAATTCCAAGCGTTCCCCCAAAGTTCCAAGCATAACGGTGTGTTCTCCGATCGCATCGCCAACCCTTAAAGCGTGGATTCCAATTTCAGAAGGTTTCCGTTCTTCAAAAATCCCGAACCGTCCATGTTTTGCCTCCTTCTGATAGTCAAGTTCGCGAACCTCGGCTATGATTTCTCCTAAACGACGAGCTGTTCCGCTTGGGGCATCTTTTTTAAAGCGATGATGCATTTCCACAATTTCAGCATCATATTCTGGGCCTAAAAGTTCTGTAGCTTTTTGAGTTAGCCAAAAAAGTGCATTGACTCCAACGCTGTAGTTCGGAGAAAAGAGGATGGGGATTTCCTTGGAGGCTTCCAGAATGAGTGATTCTTCCTGTTTGGAAAGTCCTGTTGTTCCAATCACGAGAGCTTTTTTAGCGTTCCTGCATTTTGGTAAAAGTTCCATTGTTGCTTCTGGGGTGGTAAAGTCAATGATGACATCAGCGCTGTCCAGTAATGGATCAATGGACTCTTTTGAAGAGATGGCGCCTAAAAGATGGAGAGAAGATTCTCGTGGAAGTGACTCTAAAAGGGCTTTTCCCATTTTTCCTTTTGAGCCGTAAATAATAACGTTACTCTTTTTCAAAATGCAAATTAGTTGTGATTTAAATAAGTCCTAATTCTTTAATTGTCTTTTCCAAAATGGCTCGATTTTCTTTGGCTAGTTCAACAAGCGGTAAACGGAATTCTTCTTGGATCATTCCTCTCATGGCGAGTGCAGTTTTAATGGGAACTGGGTTGGATTCTATGAAAATATTCTTAAAAAATAGAGACAGGTGGTTATGGAGCTGCTCCGCTTGTTGAGGTTTTCTATCGGCAAAGAGAGAAACAAGTTGGACGATTTGTGCTGGAATGAAATTGGAAGCAACGCTAAACACTCCAACTCCTCCTGCTTTCAAAAGAGGAAGGGTGAAGATATCATCTCCTGAAAGAAGTTCGAAATGGGCAGGCAGTTCTGCTTTGAGTTTGTTAATCCGATCAATGTTGCCAACGCTATCCTTAAGAGCGATGATATTTGGACAATTGGCAGCCATTCGAAGAATTGTTGGAATGGAAAGTTCAACGCCACAGCGGGTTGGATTGTCGTAAGGAACAATTGGGATTTTTACGGAGGCAGCAACTTCTTTGAAGTGTCGGTAGAGTCCCTCCTGAGATGGTTTGTTATAGTAGGGAACAACGATCAAAGCCGCATCAGCGCCGAGTTGCTCTGCTTTTTGGGTCATCTCAATGGTTTTTTCGGTAGAGTTAGAACCGGTGCCTGCGATAACAAGCGCTCTTTTATTCACGGTCTTAATAGTTAACTCGATAACTCTCAACTGTTCTTCAGGGGTGAGGGTTGGGGCCTCTCCGGTCGTGCCCGTCGGAAGAATGCCATGAATACCTGCAGCTAATTGGAATTCAATGAGTTTAATGAAAGCTTGCTCATCAATTTTTCCATTCTGAAAGGGTGTTATAATGGCAGTATTAGCTCCGGCAAAGGAAGGGTATTTTTTATTCATGGGACTGATAGATGAGTTTTAAAAAGTTAAATCGAAATCGTTCCGCTAAAAACAAAATCAGCGGGCCCTGTTAAGACAACCCTTTTTATTTGATAAGGATCTTCTTTGGTTACATCAAAATCGACTTCTAGCTTGTCCCTGCCTTGTGTGATGACAGAAATTGGAGAAGGGGTACCAGAGAGAAAATGATGAATCAAGGCTGAAGCTACCACGCCGGTGCCACAAGCCAAGGTTTCATCCTCAACGCCTCGTTCGTAAGTTCGAATCTCAAGCAGCTGAGGGGCCTTGAGTTGAACAAAATTGGCATTCGTTCCAGCTGGAGAAAAATCGGGGTGATGGCGAATTTTGCGCCCGATTTCTACGACAGGAGTTGCAAAAAGATCGTTTACAAAAAGGACAACATGAGGAACGCCAGTATTAATTGAACTAATCTCTAACTTTTGGTTCGAATCTAATGAGAGTGATTTAGTTAGATGAAGATCAAAAGGAGTGCTCATTACGATTTGAACCTGATCGCCTTTGAGGG
>VHCR01000249.1 GCA_016871655.1 Verrucomicrobiota bacterium | reverse complement strand
GCAGCTACTTTAAACACAACCTCGGTGTCATGATTTATGAGGCAACGTTCTCTTACTTTCTTCTACCCTCGGGTGTCATTTACTTTTGAGGCAACAAGCCTATCATGGGGTATAGAAAGGTAAAAACCTTACTCTTTTTATGAGTCAACTTTCTTTACATGGTACCCAGGGATCTGGCTATCAGATTGAGCAACCATTCGAAGCTGAGAATAAAAATGCTTTGGAAACTTCTAAAGAAACTTCTTTACCTGCTCCCAAATCTTTTTTTGGACATCAAGTCACATTTAATACAGTCACCGAACAGCAGCATGCTTCTTCACTCTCCGTAGCTGAAATTGAAGAACTACGATCTCGTGCTTTTAGGGGCTATAATATGCCAAGCAACCTTCCTCGGCGCATTAAGACCTTAGAGGGGAGAGCTCAGTTTCATGCCATCTTAGCAGGAGAGGCTGCAGAAAGTTTATTGCAGGAGCCAACAAATCATCTTCCATTGCCATCAGTAGAAGAAGAGGAATCGCTCACTTATGAAATACCATCTTCTGCAACCAGCTTGCTTCCACCAACACCGCCTCCTATCTTTTTTGGAAACCAAAGTACGAACAACTTTAATAATATTCAACGTAAGCAGCGACGGCAGCTAGCTGCAATGGCTGCTCATAATGAGAAGGCAAATGAATGTTTAAGAAAGATTCGCAATGCAAGAAAACTTATTCCGCTTTTAAAAGAACGAGGAGAAGTTTTGAAAGTAAGAAGCCAAGAACAATTTGTTAAAGAGCTTAAAAACAAAGCTGACTATCACAGTGTGATGGCTCGAACTATTCATGCTCAAGTTTATGGCCATGATTCAAACGCTCCCGGAGCACATGCAGTTGTGCCTCAAGGAAATTATGAAATAGAATTTCCGATTAGACCTCCTTCACCAGCTCGTAAAGCTCGAGAGATAAAAAATCCTCAGGAAAATCTCATTCAACTCAGAAAAGCAAAAGCCACCCCACTTGCTTCAGCAAAAATCTCATCAAAGAAAAAAAATCTCTCAGCAAAAAAACTTCCTGTTGCTAAAAAAATAGCGATGAAAGAAGTAACGGCAGAGTCGCCTAGGGATCTTAACCTCCCTGTGGCCAAGGTCAGTATGATTAACTAAAAAATCTAGCAAACTTCTACAATAGCCTTCCCAAGAGCCTCCATGGCCTGATCGATTTGTTCGACTGTGATGCAAAGAGGAGGCATAAAGACAATGGTATCGCAGCCGCTGGTGTAGCGGAGAGGGCGGGTGAGGAGTCCATATTTCATCGCTGCCTTACAAATTTTAGCACCAATCCGCTCTTGCCAAGGATAAGGTTCTTGGGTTGTCGGATTACAAGCGATGTCAATGCCAGCGATGAATCCGCATTGGCGAATCTCAACAACAGGAGAAAAAGTTTTGAGAGTGGCTAGCGCTTGATTTAAATGTTCAATTTTTGCTGGCAATTGTTCCAAAACATTTTCTTGTTCAAAAATATCAAGGCATGCCAAAGCAGCGGCGCAGCCGATGGGGTGGGCTGTGTAGCTGTGTCCGTAGCAAAAAGCTTTTTGCTCTGCATACTTTCCGAGAAAAGCTTCATAAATTTTTTCTTGTGTCAGGACTGCCGCGAGTGGCGTAGCTCCCCCGGTGAGGCCTTTAGCACAGGCTAAGATGTCCGGAACTACTTCTTCTTGTTGGCAGGCAAACATCGTTCCCGTCCGGCCAAAGCCGGTCATCACTTCATCGAGGATGAGTAAAATATTTTGCTCATGACAAAACGTGCGTAGCTCTCGGAGCATTCCTACAGGCCAGAGGCGCATTCCTGCAACACCTTGGATGAGTGGCTCAATAAAAATAGCAGCTATCGATTCAAGATGAGGCAGGGCTTTTAATGCGGCAAGACTCTGGACACGATCGCAAGGAAAATGCATTTCTGAAAAACGATCGGTCCACCTAGGCTAGCTGCACCGGCTGTGTCGCCGTGATAGCAATTGGTGAAAGCGACGAAGCGATTTTTTTCAGGATGGCCGATTAACTGCCAATATTGAAATGTCATTTTCAAGGCTGACTCAATGGCTGTTGAACCATTGTCAGAGTAGAAAACGCGAGAGAGAGGAGCTCCTGGAAACAAGGCTACAAGGCGCTCTGCAAGCTCAATGGCTTTCGGATGAGTTGCGCCAAGAAAAGAAGAGTGGTCAAGGATCGCTGCTTGACGCTGCATTGCTGCCACAATATGCGGATGCGAATGACCATGAATGTTGGTCCAAATTGAGCTGTTGCCATCAATGTAATCATGACCATGAATATCGCGCAAATAAACTCCTTTGCCTGAAACAATGATCAGTGGCTCTTCGGCGCACCATTCCTGTTGCTGCGTGAACGGATGCCAAACATACTTGTGGTCAGCGTGTGCGAGTGCCTGTGAACGATGCATTGAATTTTTATTTCGCCAGTTCTCCCAACATTTGCTTCGCCAAGATAATATCATGATGAGCCGCGCGACGGCGTTGGTACTTGCGCTCCAATACCTCTAGAAACGAGATCAGATCGGCTTCTAGAGGCACTTTGTAATAAGTCCAGGTCGTTTCATCAGAGCGCTTTGATTGAAAACGCCAGCGCGCAGCTTCCTTCGAAACGCGAATCTCGCGCTTGACGTTGTCTTCATCACGAACAATCCAGGCATGACAGTTTCTCATTGGGGATAGGTTGTA
>VHCR01000248.1 GCA_016871655.1 Verrucomicrobiota bacterium | reverse complement strand
TGGTTTCTCCTGGATGCCCATAAGATCCTCGAAAAATAAAACCAAAAACGATGCTGTAAACAGCCAGCATGAGGAGCGGCGTAAAAAAAGACCAGCAGAGGCCGAGTAACGTTCCTTGATAACGTTTTTGCATTTCACGCTTGGTGAATTGCATCAGCAAGGAAGCATGAGGCGCAAGCCGAGTCACTATTTTCCAAGGCAGGAGGAACTCTGAAAGCGCCAGCTGTTGAGAGGAAATATAAGACATGTTATCAACTAAAGCAGTGTCACTGTTTCTCTCCACGCGATCCCTTGACGATCTTTTTCAGAAAGTTTCACTTCACCGACTTGATCTAACGGCCATTCGATTGCAATTTCTGAGTCATTCCAAAAAAGAGCTCGTTCATGTTCGGGCGCATAGTAATCGGTAGTCTTATAAAGCACATCGGCAGTCTCGCTCAGCGTCAAGAATCCATGAGCCAAGCCGGGCGGAATCCAAAGTTGATGATGATTTTCTTCCGAGAGTTCAAAACTTTCCCATTTTCCAAACATTGGAGAGTCTGGTCGCAAGTCAACAACCACATCAAAAATTTTCCCATGCACGACGCGCACCAGTTTTCCTTGAGGTTGTTTTACCTGATAGTGCAAACCACGAAGGACTCCTTGCACCGAGTGGCTTTGATTGTCTTGGACAAAGACCGCATCGATGCCTGTCTGTTTTAAAAATGCTCGCTGATTAAAACTCTCACAAAAAAAGCCGCGCTCATCACCAAAAATTTTTGGCTCGAGCATCAAGACTCCATCAATCTTGGTTTTTGTTACTTTCATTGTTCTTGCAAAACTTGTTTCAAATATTTTCCGTAATTGTTTTTCAAAAGCGGCTCTGCCAATTTCTCTAACTGCTCAGCACTGATAAACCCACGATGATAGGCAATCTCCTCGGGACAGGCAACCTTCAAGCCTTGTCGATGTTCAATCGTTTGAATAAAGTTACTCGCTTCGATGAGACTCTCGTGTGTTCCGGTATCCAACCACGCATACCCACGTCCCATCAGCTCAACATGCAGTTGCTCTTTTTTTAGATAGAGAGAATTCAAATCGGTAATCTCGAGTTCTCCTCGTATAGAAGGCTTCAGGCTTTCTGCCATGCCAACCACATTGTTGTCATAAAAGTAGAGTCCGGTGACGGCATAGCTGCTCTTGGGATGAGTCGGTTTCTCTTGAATTTCGATCGCTCTTCCTTGTTGATCAAAAGAAATGACTCCGTAGCGTTCAGGATCTTGAACGTGATAAGCAAAAACTGTCGCTCCTTGTTGTCGAGCATTTGCTTTTTCTAGCTGTGCAGGAAATTCGTGACCATAAAAAATATTATCTCCCAACACCAACGCTGAAGGATCATTTTCAATAAAATTTTTCCCAATTAAAAATGCCTGCGCTAGGCCCTCTGGACGGGGCTGCACGGCATATTGAAAATTCATTCCCCAGGCACTTCCATCTCCCAATAGTCGCTCAAAGTGAGGGAGATCATGCGGCGTTGAAATAATCAAAATATCCCGAATGTCACCCAGCATCAGCGTGCTGAGCGGATAATAAATCATGGGTTTATCATAAATCGGGAGCAACTGCTTCGATATCGCCTGCGTCACCGGATAGAGCCTCGTTCCTGAGCCTCCTGCTAGAATGATTCCTTTGCGTTTCATAAATTTTTTCCTCCTTGCTGCTGCCAATTCCAACTATCACGACACATCTCCTCAAGACTCCGCTTGGCTTTCCACCCGAGGAGTCGCTCGGCAGCGCTGGCATCAGCCCAGCAGGCAGCGACATCACCGGAACGCCGAGGAGAAAATTTGTAGGGAACTTTTTTGCCCGTGGCTTTTTCAAAAGCAGTAATCATTTCCAATACCGAATATCCTTTTCCTGTTCCCAAGTTGAGCGTCGTCATTCCAGGTTTTTCCATCGCGTGTCGCACCGCAGCGATGTGTCCTTCCGCCAAGTCCATCACGTGAATGTAATCGCGCACCGCGCTTCCATCAGACGTCGGATAATCATTTCCAAAAACAGCAAGCTCTTGTCGCAAGCTTGCAACCGCCTGCGTAAGATAAGGCATCAAGTTGCTAGGAACTCCTTGCGGCGTCTCCCCAATCAGGCCGCTTGGATGCGCTCCAATGGGATTGAAATAACGGAGACACATGACATTCCAGCTAGAATCAGATTGGACAAGGTCTGATAATATTTTTTCAACGATGAGTTTCGATCGTCCATAAGGATTAGCAGGATGACACGGTGCGCTTTCTTTGATTGGGAGCTCTTCACAAGCTCCATAGACGGCAGCAGAGGAAGAAAAAATGAATTTTTTTATGTTAGCTTTTCCCATCGCCCTCAGCAGCGCTACTGATCCACTAACATTGACGTCATAATATTTCAACGGCTCCGCAACCGACTCTCCTACTGCTTTGAGCCCTGCGAAATGAATGACAGCTTCACATGAATGCTCCTCAAAAACTTTTTCGAGCAACGCTTCGTCACGAATGTCGCCATGAATAACCTTGATCGATTTTTGGGCTAGCCCGGATATTTCATGGCTCTCACAGCGAAGCGAAGGAAAAAGCTGATGAGACAAGGCGGAGGCAGGATTTTGATCAGGGCTGTATAAGTACATACCGCTCTGATCAAAATTCAACGACAACGCAGTATTCATCTGCTTTGGCCAAGCTGCAGACTGAGAGGCATGAAATATCCG
>VHCR01000247.1 GCA_016871655.1 Verrucomicrobiota bacterium | reverse complement strand
TCCACCGATCCCGCTATTAAACGATTCAACGATGCGATAAATCGTCTATTAGACTCGAATGCGATGGGAAGCTCACCCCTTTCTCCAAAGCACGAGATTTCACCTATTTCTCTTTCGTTAAGCCCCGATGCCAAAAAGATTTGGATCGCTTTTCATAACAAAAACGAAAAGGAACTGGCAGAAGGCAACCTACATCATCCAATTCGCCGTTTCGCTAGCACGGCAGCCGAACACGTTTTACGACTTAGTGGCTCACTGGCACTGATTGAAAACCCTGCCGTACGGGAAATTAGTGCGGAGTACATCCAAAGGGCGATCATTCTTATCCAATACTACCTTTCAGAGAGATTGCGCATTCATGGATTTGTCTCCATCAATCCAGACCTTGTATGCGCAGCCTCTTTGCTAAAATGGTTTTGGAAAGAGAACCATACACAGGTTGCTCTGAGTATGGTTTACCAATATGGTCCCCTCTCTCTTGGTATCAGGAATGCCGACCGCGCTCGAACGATCATGTCCATCCTCGCAAGCCATGGGTGGGTCATCCCCACTCCAAATCTCGTTATCAATGATAAAAAGAACAAAGAGGCGTGGACGATCAAACCTCCATAAAACGTGGGGGCTGCTAAACCTGCTAATCTGCTAAGGATTTTTCACCTAAAGCGAATGAGGCTTTAGCAGTTTAGCAACTTTAGCGACGGGCTTGAGTAGAGAAAATGGGAACAGCACCGCAGCCATGGTGCATAAAAATGGAGAACCAAAATGGACAAGTATGAGTTTTATGATTTTGAGAAGGTCGAGGCGCTCAAAAATCAAAGAGCGCGTAAGTATATGGATTATGTTAGGTGGTGGCATGCCGCCAAAGAAAAAGGCAATGAGAAAGCAAAGGAGAGGGCATGGAAAATGATGAGAAAACACAGGGAGCAAGATGAAAAATTCAAAATACTGGCCAGAGAAGCAGGGCATTATTGGTGGTAAACCATTTGGGGGCTAATCATGGTTAAATCATGGGAGTATAAACTTTGGGAGCCGTGGAGTTATGACAAGCACAAAAAAGCTCAGATGTATGCGGCTCATTGGAAAAGCGAAAGTCTATGGAAAAAGAATCGGCCTTTATGTGGTGCTAAGTGCCGAAGCCGAAAAGGTCGTGCCTGCAAAGCCAAGGTCGTAGTGGACTCCCAAACAGGAGAACCGATCAATGGCCGTTGTCGAATACATGGGGGCTTATCAACAGGGACAAAAACTCAGGAAGGCAAAGATAGAAGTAGGGAAGCTGCGCGTCGTGGTATGCTTGCTTATTGGGCAAGAAAACGAGAATTTCTTCCCTAATACGCGCGTGCGTCATGGGGTGCATATAAGTCTGACCGTCGGCAATGCCTTTTCAGGTACGCAAAAAATGTGGAAAAATCATTGACTTTCACCAGGCAAAAGTGAAAAATTTCCTTCTAACCAAGGTGAATATTATGACAACACATACCATCGCGGACTCAGAGCTATCGACTCATGCTCTTCCTGCTGGATACAGGGAGTTTTTAGAGGAAATTAAGGGAAGGATTCGGGAAGCACAGATTAGGGCCAGTCTATCTGTGAACAAGGAGCTTGTTCTTCTCTACTGGTCTATTGGCAAATCTATTCTTGATAAACAGGCCATAGAAGGGTGGGGTGCCAAGATTATTGAACGAATGGCTAAAGATTTGACCTCGGATTTTCCAGGGGTGTCTGGGTTTTCTGTGAGAAATCTAAAATATATGAGGAAGTTTGCAGAGGTTTACCCTGATTCTCAATTTGTGCAGGCACTGCTTGCACAATTGCCTTGGTGGCATAACATGCTCTTACTAGAGAAGTTAAAAGACCCATTAACGAGGGAATGGTATGCCCAAGAAGTGATAAAAAATGGATGGAGTGGCAGGGCTTTAGAGGAAGCAATTCGATCCAATCTCTATGATAGAAAAGGGAAAGCAATCACAAATTTTCACGAGAGGCTTCCCGCTCCCCACTCTCAACTGGCCAAGGACATTCTAAAAAGTCCGTACAATTTCAGCTTCTTAACCTTAGAAGATGATTACATAGAGCAAGAACTAGAAAGAGGGCTGGTAGATAACCTGGAAAAACTCATTCTTGAATTAGGGCAGGGATTTGCCTTCATCGGTAGACAATATCATATAGAAATTGCTGAAGATGACTACTATTTGGATATGCTCTTCTACCATATCAAGCTGCGCTGTTTTTGTGTGGTGGAGCTCAAAACGACAGATTTCAAGCCAGAGTATGCTGGCAAGCTCAATTTTTACCTCGCGGCTGTGGATCGACAGCTAAAGCATCCATCCGATAATCCTTCTATTGGTATGATTATCTGCCGTACTAAAAATGATTTGAAAGTTGAGTATTCTTTAGAGAGAAGCACAATGCCCATGGGGGTATCAGAATATGCAGTAACTATTATGGACGCACTGCCGAAAGAACTTCAGGGTACCTTGCCAACTGCTGCTGAAATTGAGGCAAAACTCACCCAGCATCGAGCAGAAGATGTTTTGGAAAGGAATGAAGTATAAAATTGTTTTTTAACTCAAAAATCTAGTTTTTAAGTCTTTTATAACAAATAAGATATGTTTCCATGGACATAAAAACTCAAAATTGAGTATAATTAAGCCGCTTATGCTTGGTAGCATAGGCGATCCATTTAAGGAGAAGTTATGAAACAGGAACAATTTGATTACAAGACGAGGCCATATTCGGCTAA
>VHCR01000246.1 GCA_016871655.1 Verrucomicrobiota bacterium | reverse complement strand
ACAAGTCAAATAGCTGAGAAGAGTTGAAGTTGAAGTTTCGACTTGCCTGCGGCAAAATAAATTTTTTTATTCCGTGAAGCACACAAAACTTAAACTTTTTACTTAAGCAGCTTCATTCCTCTCCAAACCCGGATTTCACGAGCTCCTCCAAGGCCTTCACCAACTCGTCTGCATCTTCTCCATCAGCAATCAAGGACAACGTGGAGCCTTTTCCTGCAGCTAGCATCATGAGCCCCATGATACTTTTTCCATTCACGCGCTCCCCTTCTTTTTCAATCCAAATCTCCGCCTGAAATCGATTTGCTGTTTTTACAAAAAGAGCAGCAGGGCGTGCGTGAAGACCATGACGGTTCACAATATCTTTGGTAATGCTTTTTAAGGGGGGGGTTCTGGAAGGCATATGATGTTTGGTTAGCGGCTTGGAAACTAGGAAATATCTTGGTGTAGAGAGCAGTAACGAGTAACGGGTAACGAGTGAATACAAACAGACACAAAAATAAATTTCGTAAAATGATAATTCTCTATTGCGACCCTTTTGTTTAATTTTGCTGAAGGCAACTATTGCACTCGTTACCCGTTACTTTTTCTATAGCTGCCACAGACATCAAGCGAAAAATAAACATTCATTTTCAAAAACTCATTTATACCAATGATGGATGAATTTTAGGAAAATTATACGCAGGAATTTTTAGCGCTAGCAAGGCGTCAGAGCGTGCTGCTACCGAGGTAACAGTAGCGATGACAACGCTGCTAGCGCTAAAAATAACAAGTAGAAATTCCTAAAATTCATTCGTCATTGGTATATATTAGAAAATGTTCTACTTCTTCTCCATGACACGAAGCAATCGCTTATTGAACTCTTCAGCAGCATGATGCCCCATCGATTGTAATTTTTGATCAAGAGCAGCAACTTCAACAAGACGTGCCAAATCACGCCCTGAGCGGACGGGGATCGTAATGTGAGGTACTTTGATGCCAAGAATTTCAACCATCTCCCGATCAAGTCCTGTCCGTTCGATGTGATCGACATCATTCCAATCTTGGAGCGTCACAACAATATCAAGCCGTTTTTCCGGACGAACGGCACCAATTCCAAAAATCGCAGCCACGTTGATGACCCCGATACCGCGAACCTCCATATGAAATCGCGTCAAATCACTGCTCGTTCCAAAAAGTTCGCGCCCTCCAAAATTGCGAAAGCGCGTGATATCATCACTCACAAGACTGTGCCCACGCTCGATTAATCCGAGAACGCACTCACTTTTGCCAACGCCGCTCTTTCCTTTAATGAGAACGCCAATACCAAGAATATCGACCATGCTTCCAAATTCAGAAACATAAGGAGCAAAAGAATCTTCTAACGCGATTGTTGCAGCGTTAATAAACTCCATCGTGATCATCGAAGTTCTAAAAACAGGCGTCTTACTCTGTTCAGCAATTTTCAACAAACTACCCGGCAATGATTGATTCCGCGAAACAATAAACCCAGGAATTTTTTTCCTAAACATAGCACGCAGCCGCATCTCACGTTCTTTCGTAGGAAGGCGACGAAGATAACTCAACTCGGCGTAACCGGCGACTTGCAAACGCTTGTAAGCAAAATAGCGAAAGAAGCCTGCCAAGGCCAATCCAGGACGATTGATTGTCGGTTCCTTGATAATCCGATTTTTGCCTTGTTCTTTACTCAGCAACTCAAGTTTCAAGGTCTTTCCATATTTTTTAAAAAAAGTTTCAACGCTAATCCGAGGTGGAGTTTTTTTTTGTGGCGGCATAAGTTACATTGAAAATGATTCTCCAAGATAGAGCTTCCGACTAATCGGATCGTGAAGCAAAAAGTCTTTGTCTCCTTGGCTCTCGACGCGGCCTTCAAAAATGAGATAAGCACGATCTGTAATGGCCAACGTTTCACGCACATTATGATCGGTAATGATGATGGCGAGGCCCATGTTACGCAGATCAGAGATCACTTGCTGTACATCGTAAACAGCAATTGGATCAACACCACTAAAAGGTTCGTCCAACATCAGCATTGAAGGATTGGTGACGAGTGAACGCGCAATGGTGAGACGTCGCTTCTCTCCACCGCTCAACGTGAGTGCTTCATTTTTAGCGAGATGATCAATACCAAAACGAGTCAAGAGCTCTTCACAGCGATCTTTTTGTGCCTGCGGCGATAAAGGAGTTGTTTGCAAAATCGCCATGATATTTTCTTCGACAGTCATCTTGCGAAAGATGGATTCTTCTTGTGGGAGATAGCCCATTCCAAGACGCGCGCGCTTGTACATAGGCTCATGTGTAACATCAACACCATTAAAAAAAGTTCGGCCTCCATCGGGCCTGACCAGTCCGACAATCATGTAGAACGTTGTTGTCTTTCCAGCTCCATTAGGCCCGAGCAAGCCGACAATCTCACCAGGCTTCACCTGAATGTCGATTCCATTAACGACGGAGCGACCATTGTAAATTTTGATAAGACCTTCAGTTTTGAGAATGAGATTTTCGGATGGGGCAGCAGTCATGAGCTAAAAGAATTAACAGGGATGGAAGCGATGAAAGGGATAAAAAAATTTAGTAGATTTGAAGTCACTTTTAAAAAGTATACCAATGACGGATGAATTTTAGGAAAATTATGCGCAGGAATTTTTAGCGCTAGCAAGGCGTCAGAGCGTGCTGCTACCGAGGTAACAGTAGCGATGACAACGCTGCTAGCGCTAAAAATAACAAGTAGAAATTCCTAAAA
>VHCR01000245.1 GCA_016871655.1 Verrucomicrobiota bacterium | reverse complement strand
TACGGACTCCTTGAACTTCGCTTCTAATGCAGCTACCTTAAACATAACCTCGGTGTCATGATTTATGAGGCAACGTTCTCTTACTTTCTTCTACCCTCGGGTGTCATTTACTTTTGAGGCAACAAGCTTAGAACAAGGCCGAAGATCGAAGCGCTATCCGAAGATAACGTGAGATCTGAGAACGCAGTTCTAAGGAAAAAGAGCAAGCTTATCGCGTGCCCTTTTCAATTTAATACACTATATTTCATTTTTATAAGTTATCGCACTAGGAAGCGATGATAACTTTTACAAAGACGGCGCGGCCTCAGGAAGAGAGTTAGCGTCAGATTCAGAAGTGTCACGACTAACAGGAACAATAAAAGCAGTCGGTGATTTCTTTTTAAAATCATCAACTTCTTGATGCACTTTTTTCCACTCTTCCTGAAATTGAGGATTCTTGAGAAATTCTTGAGAGAGGTATCTTCCAAAAATTTCACCACCATAAACATCATCTGGATAATGACGTCCTAGAATGACTCGATTCCAAGCTTTTTGACGGGCTTCTTCCTTAATCTCTTTTTCTTTTTCTGGAAAAAGATTCACTAATAACTCCGACCAGAGAAAAGCTCTCGTTGTATGTCCGCTCGGATATGCATACCCTTTTTTTGCTAAAGCTCCCGTTGCATCTCTCCAACTAAAAGGACGCTTTCTATGAAAAATTTCTTTTGCAGCTGTTATAGCTATTTTTGTATCCCGATGTACTTTTTTGAAAAGCTCCGCTGTTACAGGAAGATCTTTTTCATTAAAACCAGGACCTATCACTTGAGCAAAGTCAAAAACACTATCGGTAGTTGCTTCTTCAGCTCGCGCTACTTGCTTATGAGTTCGCGTTGCCAAAGCTCCCTTTAAAAAAAAGAGATCTTTATTTTTACTAGAATCATCGTGAGGCGGCTCAGGAAGGACCTCAAGAACGTTTAGCGCTGGAATATTTAAAAAATAAGTTTTGGGAATAGAAGAAGCCCGCTGCAACGCAATTACCATTAGTAACAGCAAACAAAAAAAGGCGCAGTCTCTCCGGTGCCTTGCTAAGAAACGATAGAAAAGAGAGAATGCTTTACGTAGAGCGGAATTCTTGGTTGAGAAATTCATTGAGAGTTAATAAAGCCTCGTCGAGCAGCGCTCTTTCTTCAACAACTTTTTTTTCTGCAGAAACATCTACTGGAGTTGAGATGATTTGCTGATATTGTTGGAGCAGCGGCTTTTTAGAATTGCTTGGGCCTAAATCGTAAAGCAGTTTTTTAATAATCGCAATCTTACTCCGCGCCTCTTGAATTTTTTTTAAGACTTCTTCTTCCGTTACCTCCCCTTGCGTTAAGCGCTTCAACTGCTGGCATTCAAAGACTCGGCAGCGAAGAGGCCGATCGTTATAAACGGAACAACAGCCATTTTTAAAAGCAACACACGGCTGATCAAAAAAATCGAATCGTTTTTTATACTGAATCCGAAACCCAAGTTGTTTTAATGCTGGTGCTGAATCGCCTGGCTGTAAGCGCACGTCAGAAAACATACTTCCATCACAACAGAGACCACAGGCTTGGCAGAGATGGGAGGCTATCTCGCTCATGAAAATTATTTCTCAAGTGCTTCGTGCTTCAATTTTCTATTTTTGCGAGGCTTCGGAATTTTTATTTTTTTCTCTCGACCAAAACAATGTGGACAACTTTTTTCAATCTCGTAATGAGGATGACGTTGATCTTCGAAGGTCAATGGCATTTGACATGCAAAGCACATGGCCGAAGAAGTCTCTTGTAGCGAGGCATCCACACCAACCCGTCGATCAAAAACAAAACACTCCCCGTCATAGTGCGCATCACCACACTCTTTAAAATAATCGAGAATTCCGCCATCGAGTTGAAAAATTTTTTTAAAACCTTCTCGTTCCATAAACGGACCAGCTTTCTCACATCTAATTCCTCCCGTGCAAAACGTCACGATTGGCTCTTCCTTGAGGTGCTCCGGCAACTTGCTCACTGCCTCAGGAAAATCTCGAAAATGGTTAATCCCAGCTGGAACGGCCCCACGAAAGGTTCCCATCTTGATCTCATAATCATTGCGTGTGTCAAAAAGTATGACCGATTTTCCCTCATCCAACCATTCTTTTAAAGCTTTTGGCGCAATGCGCGGTGAAGGAGCTTTAAGGGGATCAATTCCTTCAACACCAAAAGAAATAATTTCTTTTTTAATTTTCACAAACATCCGCCGAAATGGCTGTTCTTTGCTCTCACTCTCTTTGGCTTTCAAATTTGCAAAGCCTGGAATTTTTCTCAGTCGTGCCATCAGCTCATCAGCGGCTTCACGCGTTCCTGCGACAAAAAAATTAATCCCCTCCTCCGCCAATAAAATTGTCCCCTTCATTTTTAATTCGGAGCAAAGGGACTTTAATTCTTCTTGAAGCGGTAGAAGATTTTCAAGAGGAGTGAACTGATAGCCGGCTAGATTAATGAAACGCATAGTTAAAAACTGTAATTGCAGAGATGTCTAGTTCAAGGTTAGATTTCTAAAACTGCTTTGCATCAAGTTGAAATTTTTCCATTCACGTTTTTAGGTTAAACTGTTGCAAAGCAACACTGAAATAGATTCAATCTCCGCTGTCTGTGGAAACATATCAAGGGGTGTTGTCTCTTTAAGTTGGTAGTGGCTAGAGAGGCGCTTCAAATCACGTGCTAGGGTTGCAGGATTACAGGAGACGTAGATGATTTTTTGTGGCGGTGTGCGTAGAATGGCCGCGCTCACCAGCTCCGAGAGGCCTTCGGGAGG
>VHCR01000244.1 GCA_016871655.1 Verrucomicrobiota bacterium | reverse complement strand
CGCGAATTACACGAAAATTTTTTACTTTAGCGATTTTTAGCCTAATTTAGTGGTTAATTTTTCTTCATCCCCTTCCATCGCTTCCATCCCTATGAATTTTTATTTATTGGTAAAGCAAAAACGCTCTCCGTTCTGCACGGAAGTGATTCAGGAATGGCATCCAACTTGCGATGATTTGCTCGGGTGATTTGCGAGCAATTTCTTCACGAATTTTGGAAGTTCCATAAACTTTATAAAAGAGATTTAATTTTTCTTTTGGAGCGCGTGCAAAAATAGAGCCTCGCGTCTGATGATAGCTGGCTACAAGTAGGTAGAGTGAGGCTGCTGAGAGGTTGCCGCTGTGAGGGTTGACTTTAAAACGAACACCTTTTCCACAGTGCGTAGCATAGGGATAAACATTCATACCAGCGCATTTTGAAACCATATACGAATAAAACGTTGGTTTAATCCAGTGAGCCGTAAAAAATTCAAATGCAGCCGGTGTTCCAATGCCAATATCAATCCCCTCTCCCAATTCACTCACGACACCGGTGAGCACGTAGTAAAAAGGTGAATAGCAATTTGGAATATTCGGAGAAGGTTTGACCCAATGCAATCCCGTGTCAGCCCAAATCATGGAACGAGACCAGTTCCGCATTCGCACAACTTTCAGATCAGCTTTAATGGGGCTCATCCAATGTTTTTCATTCGCCATTATTGCTAGTTCTCCCATCGTCATCCCGTGGACATAGGGGACTGGCAATTGTCCTACAAACGAAACCCATTGAGGATCGAGAGGCATTCCCTCCACGCGCTCTCCACCGAGTGGATTAGGGCGATCGAGGATAACAAATTCTTTATGCTGCTCCGCGCAAGCCTGCAAGCACTTCGCCATCGTGCTGATGTAGGTGTAGCTGCGACATCCGATATCTTGCATGTCAAAGACAAGAACATCAATTCCTGCCAACATTTGCGGCGTTGGTTTCCGCGTATCTCCGTAGAGCGAATAAGCAGTGAGGCCCGTCAAGCGATCACGTCGTGAGCGAACATTGACGCCTGCCTTCTCCACCCCATCCAGACCATGTTCGGGTGTGTAGAGTGCTACCAGGTGAACATTCCTTTTTAAAATCAATCGCGTTAATGTTCCATGCTTATCAACACCTGTTTGATTGGTCACAAGGCCGACACGCTTGCCTTGTAGAAGGTCAAAGTGATGCTCAGTCAAGACATCAATGCCGAGATCGGTGGCGGAAACAGTATGGATGAAACCGCATAAGAAAAAAGTGAGGCACGATATTTTTTTGAAAAATTTTTTCATTGTTTTCGTTTTGTTTTTTGAAAATTAGTAATACTCTTTTTTTATGAATCAACAAGTTAATAACGATAATGTCCGATCGCTTCATGATGATCTTGGACAACTACTCCTCATCGGTGTTCCAGGAACAACGATCGAACCCGCTTTTGCTGACTTTATTCGTCGGGTTCAACCAGGTGGATTCATTCTTTTTGGGCGAAGCATTCAAACGCCAGAACAGCTCAGAAAGCTGACCAACAGACTCCGTGAGCTGAGCAAGATTGAACCGATCATCACGATTGATCAAGAGGGTGGTCGCGTCTCACGCCTTAAGTTGCTAGGCAACGAACCTCCGAATGCGCGACAACTTCGTGAATCAGGAAATCCCGACTTAATTCGTCGTCATGGAAAAATCACTGGCGAGTTGCTCCGTCTTTTTGGATTTAACCTCGACCTTTGTCCTGTTCTCGATATTGCTTTTGATGATGAAGCCGATAACTCTTTGCGTGGGCGTTGCTATGGCACCAGTGCAGATCAAGTGATCGAGCTCGCAGGAATTTTTAATGAGGCCTTGCGGGCAACAGGAATTTTAAGCTGTGGTAAACATTTTCCAGGATATTCTTCAGCCGTGAGCGACCCGCATCACGAGCTCTCAGCACTTCCTCGACCGCGCACAGAGTTAGAGTCGCATGAATTGAAAGTTTTTCGTCATTTTGTTCCGAACATTGATAGTATGATGATTGGTCACATTGCTTTTAGCGAACTCGATCCTTCTGGCCTTCCTGCTTCTTTGTCAAACGCTGTCGTCTCGAAACTATTGCGAGAAGAAATGGGTTTTGAAGGTTTGATCATGACTGATGATCTTGATATGGGAGCGATCCTCAACCATTACGGATTTGAAGAAATGCTCCGGCTTGGCCTTGCAGCGGGGAATGACATGCTAATGATTTGCCATCGCACGGAACTTGCTGAAGAAGCTTTAAAACACCTTGCTACTTTTCCCAAAGATCAACTTGAGCGAGCTCTCTCCAATATGGCTCATTTTAAAAAACGAATGGCACCACCGACAGCTTTTTTACTAGAAGCGTTTAAAAAACTTGACGATGAAGTTTGGAAACTTCGTGTCGACACACTCGGAGCAGAACGTGCTGCTGAAAAAAGCCCAGAAGATGGGAAGCGTTCGCCGGTTGAGATTTATTGAGATCTCAGAGATCTGAATAAACCTTAAGTTTAAGTAATTTGACTATAAGTGTTGCGAAGCAGCCTCTCGGTGAAGGCAGGGATTCATTGCTATCGTTAGCTGGTTTCGCTAGAACTTGTTGCCTCAAAAGTAAATGACACCCGAGGGTAGAAGAAAGTAAGAGAACGTTGCCTCATAAATCATGACACCGAGGTTGTGTTTAAAGTAGCTGCATTAGAAGCGAAGTTCAAGGAGTCCGTAGGACGAATTGAACGTAGCAAATAATGCAGCTGGCGAAGTTTTTGTTCTAGTTGTTGCTGAAGTTTAAAGGGATTAAGTGTAGCACGTTTAG
>VHCR01000243.1 GCA_016871655.1 Verrucomicrobiota bacterium | reverse complement strand
CATAGCCGTTCCAGCAGTTGATGGACGCCATGTTCCACTGAATTCTTGTTTTAATTCCTCCATCACTCCTTGATGCTGCAAAAAGATTTTGAGCATTTCTTGCGATCGTTCAGAGCTTCCAAAAATTTTTTTTATTTTTTCTTCCGCTTCCGAAAGAGCCATGATGCTGCGAGTAAGCCCATCAACATGAGTTAGCTTTTCTTGAAAATCACGTTGCAGTTTCTCAAGCAAGACTTTCCCGGATGTTAAATCGGGTTCGAAATAAGTAAGGGTCTCATCGAACTCCTGAAGTTGCGCTTGAATGACTTGATACTTTTTCAGAGCCTCTTCGTAACATGATTTCCCCTTTAATTTTTCTACGACTTTAATCGCAACTTTATCTTTCGTTTGCAACAATTGGCGATAACTTAAGACATCAGTCTTTTTCAATACGGCAGCCTTTTTCAAAACAGCCTGAATCGTTTTTTTAGTGAGACCTTGCAATAAGGCCGCTTGTTCGTATTGATGAGAAAAAACAAAGTTAGCAATCTCTGCTCCATATTTTTCTGAAAGAGATTTTTTGAAATCGTTCACAACAGATGCCGTCTCTCCGCTATAACGTTGAAGAGAAAGAGAAGAGATCGCTTTGAAACGACTCTTTCCAAAAAGAGAGAAAAGTGGCCTCCCAATAATCGCTTCGTCAGGAAAATCTGAATGCACAGAAAACTGTTCGAAGCCAGAAAGTGCTACTGCTTTTGTAGAAAAGAACCCCATAAAGAATGAGTCATTCAATTTTTTAGTTTTTCCTTTTTTCTTCTTTCCACATATTGCTCGAGGACGACGAAGAACGATGGTACTAGCACGACCGCCAAGCAGGTGGAAGCAAACATGCCGGAGGCCACAGCGATACCGAGAGATTTACGAGAATTCGCGCCAGCGCCACTCGCAAAAACGAGTGGCAAGACGCCGATGATAAACGTAATCGATGTCATCAAGATCGGACGGAAGCGATTAGCAGCGGCCATCGCGGCTGATTCTAAAATATCATGACCTGCGGCACGATATTCTCGCGCCATTTCCACAACGAGAATGGCATTTTTGGCTGAGAGGGCGATGAGAAGAACGAGTCCAATTTGAACATAAATATTATTAGCTAAACCAACTCCAACAAGGGTCATCACGGTTCCAAGCAATGCCAGAGGGACAGCGAGAATGACAGCAACAGGAATGATCCAGCTTTCGTATTGTCCCGCGAGCACAAGGTAAACAAGCAAGATCGCCAAACCAAAAACCCAGTAGAGGGAAGATCCCGCCAGACGCTCTTGATAGGAGAGCCCTGTCCAAGAAGTTTTTGTTCCAGGAGCAAGCGAGCTGTCGGCAATTTTTTGTAACTCATCAAGCGCTTCGCCTGAGCTGTAGCCAGGAGCTGAAGTTCCAATAATTGCGGCAGAAGGATAAATGTTGTAAAGTGTGATGGTGGAAGGTCCATAGGAAGGCTCGACTTTGATTAACGATCCCAGTGGAACCATTGAGGAAGTCACAGCATTTGTTGCACCAATAACCGTATTGGTCGCTAGAGTTCCACGAACATAAAAATTTTTCATCTCCGCGGGGCCAGCTCGGTAGGCTGTATCAGCCTGCGTAAAAACATCGAAGGTATGACCGTACTGATTATATTGATTCACATAGGTAGAACCAAGATACGTTTGCAGTGAGTTTAAAATGTCACCAATCGCCACGCCATAGGTCAATGCTTCCCGACGATCAATTGTCAAGTTCACTTGAGGCACATCTGCACGAAAACTGGAGCGAATGTTTTGAAGCTTTGGACTTTTTTGCGCCTTCTCGACAATTTGATCAGCTGTGCTTTGGAGTTTACTATAATTAAATGATCCATCGGTCAGGCAAACCTCCATTTGAAAACCTTCCGAAATACCGAGTCCTTGAATTGGTGGCGGAACTAGTAGCAACGAGGAAGCAGAGAGCTCCTTGCTTGCAATCGCACTGATGTCGTCATAAACGTCACGCAATGATCCTCGCTTTCCACGTTTTCCCCAGTCTTTCAAAATGATATAGGCCAATCCCGTGTTGCTATCAAATGGAATGACCCCACCCGAAAGAATGACATCTTTTACGGCCGGTAATTTTTGGACCTCTGCACCGACCCGTTCAATCATTTTTTCGGTTTTCCCAAGCGCTGCTCCGTTAGGAAGATTACACATCAACGTCAAGTATCCTTGATCTTCTGTCGGCACAAAGCCTGTTGGGATTTTAGTAAAACCCCAACCAGCCAAAGCCACCAAAACTAAACCGATCAACGTCACCAACTCGCTATGCTTAACCATGGCACGAATGCGATCGCTGTACCATTTTTCTAACGGATTGTAAATCGCATTAAAACCCCGAAAGAAAACGTTGAGTCTCTTGTTGGGATTAGGTTCTTTTGCTTTCAGCCAAAGAGCGCACTGCGTCGGCTTTAAGCTCATCGCGTTGATCGCGCTGATGAATGCGGTACTCGCAATGACCAGGGCAAATTGACAATACATCTGGCCGATGATGCCGGGCATGAAAGCTGCTGGAATAAAGACCGACATCAGAACCAACGTGATTCCAATGATTGGTCCGAAAAGACTATTCATCGCTTGAATTGCTGCATCTTTTGGAGCAGTTCCTTTTTCAAGATGCTGCATCACTCCTTCCACAATGACGATGGCATCATCAACCACAATTCCAATTGATAAAACAATCGCGAAAAGAGACATCGTGTTGATCGTAAATCCCAACATCGCCATTGCTCCAAACGCTCCAATAATGGTCACGGGAACGGTCGTAGCCGGAACAAGAGAAGCGCGCGCATC
>VHCR01000242.1 GCA_016871655.1 Verrucomicrobiota bacterium | reverse complement strand
AGGCGCGATGAGAGATGCTTTTATCTCCAGGGAGCGTCATGCTTCCGCGAAAAGGAGCGGAGGTTGGAATGATTTTAAAGCTCAAGAAAAAACAAATGAGACTCTAGTGCACTGTAAATTCTACTATTTCGGCGAAGAGCTGCGTTGCGCCGGTGCTCGCGTCATCGAGTATTTTCATATACACTCAGCCGCTGTGCGCCGTTGCACCTTACTCTTCATCCGAACTAGCGAATTTCCAATGCACTAGTCCGTGATGATAAAGTGTAATAAAATAGCAACATTATAAATTTTTTAATGCACTAGGGAACTAAAAAGGTTTTTCCGGAGTAAGGATCCTTAACCTCCGTTCCTGGAGGAAAACCACGAACGTCGACGTAGCCAGCATTCGGAGAGTGAGGGCTCGTCACGAATCCTGGTTTTCCTGGAACAGGAGTTCCGTAAGGAAGGTCGTGGGTAGCAGGTGCAGCAGCTGATTGCGGAGTCGAAGAGGGGAAAGGATTTGCCGGAGGATTTGTAGCTGCTGCTGTTCCATCAGTAGGGGTAGTGGTATTCGTAGCATTGTCAGGCTCCACAAAAGAAGCATCTGCATTGGTGCCGCCATATCCGAAGCGGCTTGGCGGAGCAGATGCAGTATAATGTTTTGTGGTATGGTCAGCACATCCTACAATCAGGCAGATTCCGAGAGCAATAAGGAGAGAGAAAAAAGGGAGTGTACGATGAGGTAATGTCATACAAAAAGCGGTTTGGTTTCGTTTGTCTGTCGTGAGTATAGCTAAAACTTCAAATTTGAGAATAGCGATTTTAAAGAGCAAAATAAACTTTTCTGAAGATTTCTATTGCTAAAATTCTAACTTCAAAGCATACATGCGTATGCCTTTTACGAATGAATCCCTCATTTGTGTTAGGTGTGAAAAGTTCGATGATAGCATCCAGGTAATGCAGGTTCTCCGTGATACGGTGGGCTGCTCTGAATTTCTCAGGTGAGAAGTTCAGTGCATTCCGAGAGCAGCTATCAACGTAACTGCAGAACCAAGAGTTTGTTTTCATAGAATATGAAGACAAGTTCTAACCCAAATAGATTAGTATGAAATTATATGTAGGCAACCTAGCCTTCTCAGCAACAGATGGTGACCTCCGCGAGGTCTTCTCCCAATTCGGCACGGTTACCGATGCCTCTATCCTCATGGATCGCACATCCGGTCGCTCACGCGGTTTTGGATTTGTGACGATGAGTACTCATGAAGAAGGCCTTGCTGCCATTGAAGGACTCAATGGTCAGGAAGTCGGTGGTCGTCGTCTCACCGTGAACGAAGCACGTCCTATGGAAGAACGCGCTCCTCGTCATCATGGTGGTGGTGGTGGTTACGGTGGCCCTCGTCGTGGTGGTGGTCGTGACGATCGTCGCGGACCTCGTCGCGAGTATTAAAAAATAGCCGCAAAAGAACGCAAAGAGTGCAAAAATTTTTTTCTTTGTGTTTCTTTGCGTTCTTTGTGGCTAATTTTTTTTCTGGCCGCAAGCAGCCAGAATTCCTGAGGCCTTATGCAAGGTCTCTTCCCATTCTTCTTCTGGAATGGAATCGATCGTGATTCCAGCGCCGACATGGAATTCGGCGATGTTGTCATGAAAGTGGAGTGTTCGAATGGCGATGTTGAACTGACTTGTTCCATCAAATCCAAAATAACCAATCGCTCCTGTGAAAAGTCCACGAGATGCTGGCTCTAGTCGGTCAATAAGCTCCATAGCCTTTTTTTTAGGAGCCCCTGAGATCGATCCACCTGGAAAGCAGGCTGCAAGCGCTTCTACGTGGGAGAGTTTTTTTCTAAGTTGACCTTCAATCGTAGAAACCAAATGAAAAACTTGAGGGTATTTCTCCAAATGAAGAAGCTGCAACGTTACGACGCTTCCATATTCGCAAACACGCCCAAGATCATTGCGCTCCAGGTCAGTAATCATGACGAGCTCTGCATTTTCTTTGAGTGAAGCGTGCAAGAGTGCGGCTTGTTCAGCATCTTCAGCGGGATTTTTTCCACGAGCTCGTGTCCCTTTGATAGGGCGCGTCAAAATGTGATGCCCGTCCATTTTTAAAAAACATTCGGGAGAGCTCGATAAAATTGTTTCTTTTTCATATTGAAGATAAGCAGCAAAAGGAGCTGGTGATTGTTGACGCAAAAAAAGGTAGAGTGGCCACGGATCGGCCTGGCAAGAGGCTTGGAAGCGGTGAGCGAGGCAAATTTGATAAATATTTCCTAAAGTAATTTCATGCTGTGCTTCGCGAACGATCCCGCAAAACTCATCACGAGTCATATTGTCTTGAAAATGGAGTGCCTCTATTGTTTGAAGTGGTTTTGGTTCCTGAATTTTTAATTTCGGAATCGGCGTCAACCATTCCGATTTTTTTTCAGTTGCAAGATGCCGATAAACTTTTTCATAAAATCCAAAACGAAACGAACCGTCGTAGCGGAAAAAGCCGATGGCAGCGCCTGCTTCGGGGGAGCAGTTGACGTTAAAAGTTGAAGTTAAAGTAAGATGGTTTTTCTCCATCCTTTTTTGCAGTTCTTCTTCAAGCAGCGGCCAATCGTGAGGCCCTCCTTCCAAGATAAAATCAGGCTCTGCGGCCAGAAGCGAAAGACCATGTTCTTCCGGATGAGGAGAGGCCTGTGGAATTAAAGAATCGAGCCAAACAAAATCTTTTTTGTGGCGCAGTGAGTCTGCGAGTTGGAGAGGAGTCACAGAAGTTTAGGTTATACCAATGACGGATGAATTTTAGGAAAATTATACGCAGGAATTTTTAGCGCTAGCAAGGCGTCAGAGCGTGCTGCTACCGAGGTAACAGTAGCGA
>VHCR01000241.1 GCA_016871655.1 Verrucomicrobiota bacterium | reverse complement strand
GAGGCCATTTATTTTCGACGATGCCGGAGCATTGGAGATGGTCCGAGCCACTCCAAAGATCGAGATTTGTTAAATTCGTTTTTTCTCCTTCAAACAAAAGTTGTAGCTTGAGCGAATTTAAAGGAACTTCATAAGCCGTCATTGCTGTTCCTTGAATATTCAAATATCCTTCCGCATGATTAGCAGCGCCGCGCACTTCTCCATCAGCAAAAAGTTTTCCGGTCAGGCTGCTCCAAGAAGTCCCCATCAGGTCAGCGAGCTGGGAAGCATCGCTGATGTTGGCTTTGAGTTTTAGCAGAAAGGGAGAGTGAGCGATTTTATGCCACTCCTCAGGCAAGGTGATTTCACCTGAGGCGGCAACGCGATTTTCGTGTTGTTTGAGTTGAAAGTCGGTGAGTGATATTTTTCGGCCGATGAGGTGGGCTGTGACAGCGAGAGAAGCCCAGCCTCTTTTTTCTAGACGAACGTTATCCGCAATCATTCGCAACGACGCTTCTGCGTCCATAGGATGAAGCAGAAATCCGCGAAAGGTGAGGCGTCCTTCTTGCAGGGTACCTGCCAGATTTTTGTGGAGGCCTAAAAAATGAGAGAGACGTCCTAGTGGTAGTTGTTGTCCTAGTGCAGCACTATCAATGAAGGTTCCTTCCGGGGTATGACGTAGCGAGCCATCGGCGCGCAGCAGGCCATCAAAAACTTCAGCAATGATGCCAAGTTCAATGCGATCGCGATGAGGAACGAGGGTGAGATTTTGTAGCGCGATCTCTTCGGCAAGTTGCAGTTGGCGGAGAGCCAATTTTTTTCCATCCCAAAGTGCCTTGGCTTTTCCTGCAGTAAGGCGGCAATGAACAGTCCCCGCCTCGATCAAAATCGAAGCATAAGTGAGTTGTCCGGCGAGCTTGTTCGGAAGCGTGCAGGAGAGATGATCAACCGTGTAGCGCTCTCCTTCGGTGAGGAGGAGAAAGGAGATATCATGAAGTCGCATCGAGGCTGGCAAGAACTCTAGATTTTGACTTGAAGAGGAGGCGAGAGAGGAAAAACTTTTTTTCCAAAAAGAAGTTTCATTAGGGTGTGGTGCGCGCAGATCGATCACTCCTTTTGCTTGTCTTGCTTGTAGAGAAGTAATGAGTAAATGATCTCCCCAAAAAAGGCGCCACCAAGGAGAGAGTTCTAAGGAACAATCTTGGAATATTAATTGTGTAGCAAATGGAGCTTGGCCTGTGGTGATGGTGACATGATGTGCATGGATTGGCTTCCCCCAAGCAACCTCCAATTTTTCAGCCTTGATGTTAAGCCCCGTGATTGGGTGCAGCATCCAAAGAACAGAGCGAACCGACATTCTTAACAAAAAAGAATGAAAAAAAAAGAGGAAGAAAAAAAAGAACAACACGACCAAAGCACTCCAAGCAGCTCGTGTTCTGGAGCGGCCTGGTGGATGAAGAGGAGGTAAAGAGTTTGGAGTTTGAAGGCTGGAGGACATTGAAGAAAGATTGTCGAAAAGGCTATGAAGAGCTTGTTCTAAGAGCGATGAAGTGGATGCAGTGCAAGGCGCCGAGGCGCGACTTAGCTAAAGCTACGTCAAGGCATCACGCCAAAGATAATTTATTAGTGACCGCAGACAGCGACGCCGTGATGTGGCACTTCACGGAGTTTAGGACAAGCTCTAAAAAAATACAACCCGCCACACCATAGGTGCAACGGGTTGTTTTGTTCCCCCCAGAACAATCTTTCAATTAACTGAAAAATATAAATTGTAGATATTCCTTTTGGCAAGCGAAATTCTTATAAGATTTATGAAAAAAGCGAGCCACCGTTGCTCGACCTGGAAAAACCAAAAACCAGATCGCGGTGGCTCGCCAAAATAAAACCAAAAATACTTTCTAAAGTAATAGACCCCTCAGTATCGAAAACGTTCAAACTTTTATTAAATTTTTAAGAATTTTCGTCTTCTTCTTTTTCTTTCAGGCTGTTTAAATGTCTCTATCAATTCTAAAAACCTATCAACCTATGAAAACCATCGCCATTTACGGACTTGTGGTAGCATCTTTAATGATGCTTTCCATCAAAGTAGAAGCAGCAGTTACTGAACCTCACGCTGCTGTAAAGGAAGGTCACTCTGAACACGATTCTAGCAGAGATGCTCAAAAAGTTGTCTCTGCAAAGAGCCACCATACTTCTAACAGTTCGGTTCGAGTGGATGAGCGACCTGCTGTTACTGCAGCAGATGGAGTGTTGAGTAAGGCCGAATCAGTTCATTTTTATGCAATGACTACTGCTGCCAACAAAAAGTTCTCTGCCGAACTGGAGCCAGTAAAAGCGTGTGCTGATCATATGCAGACAGAGTTGTATATTCATCCTCCGGGTGGAGGGCTGCAAGTAAGAGCTCCTGAAATCAAAGAGGAATTAAAAATTGTCATAAAGACAACGATTGTTACCATTGCGAAAGTAGAGGGTGATCTTGCTCGCCTTCTTGTTGTACATGAGATCGGCAAAGCAGTTCGCCTTTGTCGAAAAATACGAACCGAAGCTTTAAAACTGGAGGAACTATTAGCAACAGCAGAACAGAAGGGTATGCTTTCAGCAGCAGAACAACAAGCCACGACTAGGCACCTAAAAAACTTATCAAGTAACGCTGAGATATACAGTCAAAGATTTCAAGCTCTCGGAGCAGCATCTCGCTAAAAGCAGCGGTAAAGCGATGTGTGAGTACTTGAAATAGAGCGCTTAGTTTTAGGCTGCAGGTAAATTTATCTTCTTGTTGCCTCAAAAGTAAATGACACCCGAGGGTAGAAGAAAGTAAGAGAACGTTGCCTCATAAATCATGACACCGAGGTTGTGTTTAAAGTAGCT
>VHCR01000240.1 GCA_016871655.1 Verrucomicrobiota bacterium | reverse complement strand
GAGCACGCAAGATACTCCCATCTCCTCCCATCACCAAAAGCAAATCAACTTTTTCAGCGAGCATTTCTTCATTGAGCGAAGACTGTTCCTCGATCAAGGCTGCCGTGGCGCGTTCCATGAGGAAAGGAACATGACGCGTACGAAGTTCCGTGACAACGGCTTTGACAACAGAAGCAGCGCCGGGTTTTTGAGTATGAGCGATGAGACCGAGCATGGGAAAAAGGTGGTAGGTGATAGGTTGCAGGTTACAGGAAAAAAGGCTGTAGGCTATAGGCTATAGGTCAAAGTAAGGCCTTCGGCAAAAAAATAAAAATCTATTTGATAAGCTCAACCAATTTTTAGTTTATAATTTGATTTGAAAATTCCTATAGCCTACAGCCTACAGTCTATAGCCTTTCTTTCTCATCTTCGTAACAAGGCCAAGAACTCAATATTCCCAGTCATGCCAGGCAAGGGAGATTCTATCACGTTTTCAAAGCGATGGCCAGCTTGTTCGACCCAGTTACGAATCGAGGTGACAGCTTTTTGGCGAATTTCGGGATCACGGACAATCCCTCCATGACCAACCTCGCTTTTTGAAAGTTCGAATTGCGGTTTGATGAGAACGATGAGAAATCCTGTTGGTTTGACGAGTTGAAACGCAGCCGGCAAGACGCGAGTGAGAGAAATAAAACTCAAGTCGGCAACAATGAGATCGAAAAGACTTGGAAAGTTTTTTTGTTCAAGATAGCGAGCGTTGACTCCTTCATGGATCGTCACGCGGGGATCTTGGCGCAAGGACCAAGCAAGCTGTCCTTTTCCAACATCAACTCCCGTGACATGCTTAGCGCCGTGTTGCAAAAGGCAATCAGTGAATCCTCCTGTCGAAGATCCGAGATCAAGGCATTCCCAATCGGTAGGATCAATAGAAAAATTTTTTAGTGCTCCTTCTAGTTTATATCCTCCACGGCCGACGTAGCGTTCTTGCTCGGTGATTTCAATCTTACTTGTAGGAGAAGTTTTTGTTCCTGGCTTACTGAGGATTTGCCCATTTACCAGGACGCGTCCTGCTAAAATCGAACGCTGAGCCTTTTCCCGTGATTCAAAAAATCCTTGTTCGTGGAGGAGTTGATCGAGGCGAGGCATAAAGTTGAAGTTACTAGTTGAAGTTGAAGTGATGTAAGCCGCTTCGCGGTGTTGAAAAGAAGATTAAAAGTGTTTTCTTACTTCAACTTCAACTTTTAACTTTCACTGTATCACTTTTCAACATGCTACTGCGAAGCAGTGCAACATTGAAAAGTGAGCAGCTGTTCAGGCTTATCAAAAAGAAACTCGGGATTCATGGAGCGAAGAATATCAGCTGAGTTGTAGCCCCAGGTCACAGCTGCCATACGGATTGCAGTTGAATGAGTGGCTTCGATATCGCGTGTTTCATCACCGATGTAGATGAGCTCTTCAGTTTGTAGGTGGTGTTCTTTCATGATGCGCCGAAGTTCGCGTGCCTTTCCAAAAAGTTTGGAAGAGCTACGAATAAATTCGAAGCAGGAGATGTGGTGATGTTTTAAAAAAGCAGTGACGTTGGTTTGAGAATTGGAAGTCAAGATTCCAAGACGAAAGCCGCGCTCATGGAGTTGATCCAAAATAGCAGGCATCTCGGCGATTGGCTCTACTTCGTGGATGCGTTCTTGAAATTTGACGAGGCCTCGACGTGCGATTTTTGGAACACGCCAGCGACGAATGCCGAGATGGCGAATGAGCTTCTGAGTGGTCATGTTGCGGGCTTCAGGAAGTTCTTCTTCGGGGAGGGAGCGGAAACGAAATTCTTCCGATAGCTCGTTTAGAATGCGAAGGGCTAGGGTTCGTGTATCAGCAATAGTACCATCAAAATCGAAAAGAAGAACTTTGGCGCTGCGCGCCAGATTGAAGGCTGAAGGCTGAAGGCTGAAGGGCAGGTGAGGCATCGCTGATACGTTAAGTTTGTAGCAGGGCTATTATTTTTTTTGTTGCTGCTTTGAAAACATGAAATCAAAAGAGGGAAAGGGTTTGATTTCGTTTCCGATTTGAATGGGAGGGACCGCGCCTGTTAATCCCGGATAGGAAATGTTGCCAGTAGCAGGTGAGGCGCCTGGGAGTTTAATTTCAATATGGCTGGAAGAGGTTTCCATTAAGAAAGTTTGAGTGTTTGTAGTTTGAGTTCTCTAGGCTTCGCTTTATAAAAACAATGCGCGAAGCGAGAAATAAACTCAAACCCAAACTTCTAGCGCTCAAACTAGAGCTGCTGCTACGCAGCAGCGATAGGCCACTCCATCGTACCTTTGAATTTTCCTTCTTCTGGTTCAAGTCCAAAGTTAGCTGCGACAAGTTGAGTGATCTTTTTCATTTCTTCCTCGCTGAGCATGGATGTTGATGATGTTGCTGTAAACTCACGAAGTTGATCTTCGTTGTAAATGTTGGGAAGAACAGTTGCCACACGTGGATCGTGTAAGAGCCATTGCAGAGCGGCTTGGCCAAGAGTTCGATCGTTGTTTTCTAAAAAGCGAAGTTGATCAATCTTTTTAATGCCGTTGAGGAGCCAGCTGCGAGGACGATGTCTCCGGTGGTCGTTTTCGGGAAAGACTGTGTCAGCTGTGTATTTTCCTTCCAGCATGCCAGAAGAGTGAGGGACTCGGATGAAGAATTTTGTTTTTGCTTGAGAGTCCTCTGCGATTTGATGAAGTTTTTTTCCAGGATGTTGTTCGAGCAAGTTGTAGATGTGTTGAAGCACATCGGGGTTGCGCTTTTCAATCGCTGCTCCGCCTTCACCAAGCCAACCAATCGCAGGGCCGAGAGCGACGCCATCATGGAGAATTTTTCCTTCAGCGCGGAGAGAAGCAAGAAC
>VHCR01000239.1 GCA_016871655.1 Verrucomicrobiota bacterium | reverse complement strand
GATTATGGGCCATTGAAATTAAATATGGATTGCAAAGTAAGCCTCAGCGTGGCTTCTACTCTGCTTTGGAAGATGTGAAGCCAAAAAAATCTTTTGTCGTTTACTCTGGTCAAGAGTGTTATCCTATTGGCAAGAACATCGAAGTAGTCGACCTTTTGACGATGATGAAGATGTTAGTAAAATTCGCTTAGAAAACGACATTAATGCATCACGCCAATCTCCAATTTGATAAAAAATTCTTCCGTGATTTTTGGAAATTGCTGACGCCTTATTGGAAGTCTGAGGAAAAAAAAGCGGCATGGCTTTTGTTGCTGCTCTTGACTGCTTGCGTCCTTAGCGAGGTGGCTGCAGGTGTTGGGTATAATTATTTTTACAAATTTTTTTATGACGCCCTGCAAACGTTCAATACGCATAAAGTCATCAATTCTATTTTTTATTTTGTGATTGTGCGTGCTGCTTTTGTACTTTCAGAAACGGCAGGCGTTTTCGTTAGTGGAAAATTAAACATCCGTTGGCGGCAATGGCTCACCAATTATTATCTCAAGCAGTGGCTCTCGGAGCACGCGCACTATCGTCTGCAATTTTCAAATCAAAAAATTGACAACCCTGATCAACGCATTAGCGAAGATGTGGAAGAGTTCGTGACCATTACTCTCAATTTATTTTTTGGAACTTACATGATTTTCCAATCCTTGCTCTACGGCGTTTCTTTTGGATTTATCCTGTGGCAAATTTCTAAAAATTTTGTTTTCCATTTTGCGTCACACTCTTTTGTCATTCCCGGCTACCTGCTCTGGGTTGCTCTACTTTTTGCAACGATAGGAATATTTATTATTAATTGGCTGGGCAAAAATCTCTCTTTCTTGGATTACGTCCGCCAATATCTGAATGCTAATTTTCGGTTTGGCCTTATCCGTATGCGTGAGGCCAGCGAGCAAGTCTCCCTCTCCCGCGGAGAAAAAATCGAAGAGAAAAAATTCCATCATCTCTTTGATAAAATCGTTCGCAATTTTTTAGAAATTGTTTCCTTAAAAACAAAATTAGCCGGCTTTAATCGTTGCTACGATTATCTCTCCTTCGCTACCAGCTTTGCCGTTTCGGTTCCCTTTTATATGAGCAAGGCGATTAGCTTGGGTCTTGTCATGCAAATCAACTCCGCTTATGGAAGTGCTATTAGCAGTGCCTTTGTCTATTTCAAGAATTTTGATTTATTTTCTGACTGGCGTGCAGTGATTCATCGGCTCACGGAATTCGAAGAGTCCATCAAGTCCTTGCCAACAACTCTTCCTCAAAAAATTCTGATCAAAAAAGAAAACACCTCCTCCATCATCGTCTCCGACTTGCAACTCGAATTGCCTCACGGAAAAAAATTACTTCACCCGATTAATTTAGAAATTGCACGTGGAGAAAAAATTCTCCTTAAGGGTCCCTCCGGCTGTGGCAAGAGCACCTTCCTTCGTGCGCTGGCAGGTCTTTGGACACACGGTGAAGGCAGCATCATTTTACCAAAAGAGGCCAAAGTTTTATTTCTTCCACAAAAAAGCTATCTCCCTCTCGGAACCTTTAAAGAACTCATTTGCTACCCTCAAGATGCCAAACATCAACAAGAATTCGATGCTATTTTGAAACTCTGCTTCTTGGAAAAATTCCTTCCCGATCTTCATGAAGAAAAAAGCTGGTCTCATCAACTCTCGCTTGGCGAGCAGCAGCGCCTCTCCTTCGCTCGCATCTTTTTTTACAAACCTGATTTGCTTTTCCTCGATGAATCCACTTCCAGCCTAGATGAGACGACTGAAGCACAACTTTACAAAAATCTGGCGCTCTTTTTGCCGAAGCTGACGCTCATCAGTATCGGTCATCGAAAAACATTGGAGGCTTTTCATGAACGAATGATTGATGTTAGTTTCTTGATAGCAAATTAAAAATATGAATTTTAGCAATATTGGTAGCGCTCTCCCTGTCACCTCGGAACCTATTCAATCATCTGATGAAGGGAAACCAACAGAATCTCCAAGCACAGTCGCTAGTGCTTCCCTTTACTCTTCGGATGGCTCTTCCTCTCAAGTTTCTATTAAAAATGTTCCAACTACTCCAATCGTAAAAGGAATTTTGAAAAAAACGAGTGCTTACACTGCAATGCGCCGTAGTGGAAAAGTTCCAACGACTAAGCCAACCCGCTCTATTAGCTTTGCTGAAAATAGTACCGCCGCTGATGGTGAAAAAAAACCGACTACCATGGCCCCCATAAAAGTTGTTGCTCCCAATCACTCACCAAAGAGCACAACAAGTAGCCGAGGAAGCAGAACGGCTCCACCAGCTTATCTTCCTGACGAATACGTCTCTGATCCTGCTTTAGAAAAGGCAGTTGCTGATGCCAGAAAATTTATTAGTGGAAATTTGAGAAAAGCCGCTTCTGCTGTTGCAAACTTTGCAAGACGCCCTGAAGATTTTTTATTTCCAGAACAACAGCCACAGCAAAAGCAGCCACCAAAATCTGCTTCATCAAAATCAGGAAAATAGTTTTTCCGCCTTCATCACTTGCCGCATCAATTGATCAAAAGGCAGAGCGGTATTTCTCCAACTTGTATTGCAAATTCGTCTTCACCCCAGCCCATTCGCTTTGAATAATGCTGTACTGATAAAAATCACAAATCACGCCGTTTGGCATGATTTTCAAATTACGCAAAATGCCATCTAGCTTGGCGCCCAGACGTTCAATGGCTCTGCGACTCTCTACATTGAACTGATTTGCTGTAAGTGTAACCGCGATACAGTCGAGCTTTTCAAAAGCATGGGTCAAGAGCATCAACTTGCATTCGGTGTTGATCGCCGTGCGTTGAGAGGTTTTGCGATACCAGGTCCAACCGATATCGCAACGCCGATTCATCAGATCG
>VHCR01000238.1 GCA_016871655.1 Verrucomicrobiota bacterium | reverse complement strand
CTAAACGTGCTACACTTAATCCCTTTAAACTTCAGCAACAACTAGAACAAAAACTTCGCCAGCTGCATTATTTGCTACGTTCAATTCGTCCTACGGACTCCTTGAACTTCGCTTCTAATGCAGCTACTTTAAACACAACCTCGGTGTCATGATTTATGAGGCAACGTTCTCTTACTTTCTTCTACCCTCGGGTGTCATTTACTTTTGAGGCAACAAGGATGAGAACGCAGCCTTTTCCTGAAAAGATCAAGTCAATTTCGTGTAATTTCTAAGTAATTTGACTATACACTATAGTGCAGCTCTGCGCCAACATACGTGGGGCGTGGCAGCCGCCGGATCGACTTCCGAAGGCAGCTCCGAAGGGGTGAACGAGTTGCATCCTCGTCCGCCTTGTCTGCATCACGCTGCGCTATGCCTTTACAACTATTGTGCTGAAGCGTTCTGAGAAATCACTATTGCAGTTGGTATGCGAGTCGCGGTTGCTAGAGGTATTCTGTCTGTTGCCATGGCAGTTGTAGTTCTTCCAGCGATTGAAGTAGGTGAAGTAGGTTCTTTTCGAGTGCTCTCCGTTTGGGTGGGCTCTGTAGCAGATGTTATTAAAACTTTTGTTGTGATGGCAAAATCTAAGTCTTCTTGAGCCGAATCACGTTCTTCTTCCCACGAGTTTCCTTTTAACGCGACGGTTTGATAAAGAGAGCGTAAGATTGTTGGGTGCTCAATTGCATCAGTGGCAGTATTGATGCGATTTTGCGATCTGGAAGCCAATGTATCGAGCTCTCTCATTAATTTTTGTTTAAGCTGAGATACTTGGTCAGAATACTTTTTTAAAGCACGACTGATGCGCTCATTTTGTTGCAAGTGAGTTTCCAGCTTTGGTCTTTTGCCATTTGAGGTGATGGGGGTGCAAATATCTCGAACAAGAGTGTTAGCTAGTGCTCTTTCCTCTTGGAGGAGCGCTGTTATTGGTTCCACGAACTGTTCAAAATTGTAGGCTTCCAGACTGATTGGAGCTGAGCTTCCAAATTCGAAATTGTTGTGCTTTTGTTTTAATCCTTTTAATACTGCAGCAATGGCTCTCGTTTCCAGGATAATGCTGTGAGCGGTGTGTAGCGTTTGAGGAATAGCGGTTGTTGTTTTTTCTAAGAGCTCGGAGAGTTCTTCCTGACGAGGGGATGTTGTTTGTGCAAGAGTTGGATGGTGCTCCGTGATATCATCAGCTAATCCTGTGATGATGGTTGTTAATGTGATCACTTCTTTTGAAGGAGGGATAAGATCTTCATCGATGGCACCTAATTGATCAGCGATAGCCCCAACAGCTTTCGCTGCTTTTGCAATATAGGGGGCATCAGCCAGGAGAGTATCCGCTTTTTCTAAGACTTGTTTGATAAGTCGGTGGCTCAATCCTATGGAAGGAGTCTCTGTTGGAAGAGAGAGATTCAAATTGATATTTCGTAATGTTGGGTTGATTTCTCTAACAGTACTTTGAATGACAGTGTTGAGCTGGCGCTCCACGAAAGGCCTTGCAGGTGACGGTCCCGCTGCATTTTCAAGAAGAGAAGCATCCATCTTGATACCCCGTAACGCGGGGTTCAGCGCGCTTGCTAAAGTTTGACTAGTGATTTGTTGGACATATCCTCTCCAGTGTGAGGTGGCTGCTTGTTCCCGCTCTGCATGAGGAAAAGCATACTGAGCAACATGAGGTCCAAATTCCTTTTCTAATGATTCTTTTAATGTTTCAACTTCTTGAAGGTTGCTCTTGGCTGTTAAAAAAGAAATTGTGTGACCAAAAAAAGTTTGAGGAGCTCTTGTGACTCCAGTTTGTGAAGTCGAGACAAAGGTCCCTTCATTCTCAACATCATCAGCGTAGGCGCGATATGCTGCCACAGAGGGAAAACTTTCTCTGTTTGTTAAAGGAGAAGTTTCATTAGAGCTTCTCCCCTGTTTGGCAGCTAGGCGTAGTGCAAAAGTCTCCATAAATTTTTAAGAGCATTTTAAAAGTTTATGGTGCTGCAACGACCTCATCGCTCCGGTGTTCATTTCCTCGAGTGTTTCTATATACACTACGGTGCTGCGCTCCTCGCTCCTGGCACTGCCGCGACTACAATGATTTTCAAAACGTGCAATGGGCATGGTTTTATTTAATGTGCTAAGGCTCTGGATAGACTTTGATAAAACGACTGAACCAAATGCCAGGTGGGGTGATGTGGCGTTCGTGTGTTTTCTTATCGTAAGAAAAAAGTCCAAATTGTCCATGCCAACCTTCTGTCCATTCGTAATTGTCAACGAGAGTCCATGGGAAGTAACCGCGGACATCAACGCCGTCATTCATGGCGCGGCGCATTTGAGCAATATGATTGCGAAAATAGGAGATCGATTTTTGAGCGCTTTGAGTAGCAACGCCGTTTTCGGAAACGACAATCGGTTTGTGATAACGGGCATTAACAGCGCAAAGTGTGCGGTAGAGCCCCTCGGGAAGAATTTTCCAGCCCATTTGCGTGTATTGAGAACTCCGTTCTCCCATCGTACGAATGAGAAGTTCGCGAATGCTGGAGCTTTTTGAATAATAATAATTCACACCGATCATGTCGCAGGTGTCGACCACTTGATCGAGTTGGTCGTAATTTTGACGTTCATAAAGATTGTAAATGAGAGCCGTTGGATCATGAAGCCAAGAACGACGGCATTCGGGGAGAGCGTAGATTCCCATAATGATCGCATCAGGGCGTTCTTTGCGGACGATAGCAGCAGCATCACGAAACATCGTCGCTGAAGTCTTCATCGCTTTTTTATAACCACCGGGATGGAGTAATAATCCTGGAGGCCAATGTCCGGCGAGCCATCCTAACTGTAAAGCTCCGTTGGGTTCGTTTTGAGGGACATAAATCCTGGCGTAGGGAGCCATGA
>VHCR01000237.1 GCA_016871655.1 Verrucomicrobiota bacterium | reverse complement strand
GGGGGGCCGGGAGGTCAGGGAGTCAACACCACGGACTCAGCCGTACAAATTTTGCATATTCCAACAGGAAAAATTGTTCGCTGCCAAGATGGACGTAGCCAACAAAAAAACAAAGAAAAAGCATTGCAAGTTTTGCGGGCTCGACTTCTCGAGGAAAAACGAGCCGAAGAAGAACAAAAATATTCCGAGCATCGACGCAGCCAAATTGGAACAGGGGGACGGGAAGAAAAAATTCGCACTTATAATTTTCCACAAAATCGTCTTACTGATCACCGGATTGGATTAACACTTTATAATTTGGACCGAGTGATTGAAGGTGACCTGGAAGCCTTGATTGGAGCGCTTGAGGCTGCTGACGTGCAGCAGAGGTTGGAACAAGCTGGAAAAAAAGAAAATTAACAGGGATGGAATGAAAGGGTTAAAGAGAATTATTTAAAAAAATAAACTGCGAAATACTCGAACTAACACGAAAAAATTATTTTAGCGGCCTTTAGCGTGTTTAGCGGCTAAGTTTTCCTTCATCCCTTTCATCGCTTCCATCCCTGTGAATCCTTCTTCCTCCATCTCCCTTCTCGAAGTCTTGCAAGGAGGAACGGCTTTCTTAAAAAAGCAAGGTGTGGAACAACCACGTCTAAACATGGAGTTGCTCTTGGCCCATGCTTTGAAAATTCCACGTCTGGAACTTTATTTGCAATTTGAGCGGATGCTCGGAGAAGCAGAACGAGAGCCGCTGCGCGAACTGTTACGTGAACGAGGACGCGGCGTTCCTTTACAGCATTTGTTAGAGACAACAGAGTTTTTTGGGAGAAGCTTTCGTTCTGATCCTCGGGGCTTGATTCCAAGACCTGAGACAGAGCAGCTGGTAGAGCGAGCTCTCACGCATCAAAAAGCTTCTCATTTTCTTGATGTCGGAACAGGAAGTGGCGTGATTGCTGTTACGCTTGCTTTAGAAAAACCGACGGCATGCGTTGATGCCATCGATCTTTGTTTAAACGCCTTGTCACTTGCTCAAGAAAATGCGGTGCTGCATGGAGCAAAGAACATTCAATGGCATCAAGGAAATTTATTACAAGGCCAAACAAAAAAATGGGATCTCATTGTTGCTAATTTGCCCTACATTCAAACTGAGGAAATCCCAACCTTGTCACGAGAAGTTCAATTCGATCCAGTCATGGCCCTAGATGGCGGAAACAATGGATTAGCGCTGATCGAGCAGATCATTAAGCAAGCCTCTGCGCACCTTAACGAACAAGGCATCCTCTTGCTAGAAATTGGAAAAGACCAAGAAAAAGAAGTGATAAAATTTCTTGAAATTAACGGCTATTCGGAGATCCTTGCTCTGCCCGATTATCAGGGCGTCCTACGTTTTGTGGAAGGGAGAACAGGCTGAAGACTAAAGGCCATGTTAGTTAAAAAAAATACAAATTTTTAAATCCAATATTCATTTTGTTACCATGTTATGATCGTGTTGCGCTCCTCTTTTTATCTTCAGCCTTCAGCCTTCAGCCTTTAGCCTCCTTATGCAAAAAATGCTCGTACATGGTGGTCACTCTCTCGACGGAGAAGTATTCATCGGCGGTTCCAAAAATTCAACATTACCCATTTTAGCCGCAACGCTCCTCACACGTGATCGCTGTGTTATTGAAAATGTTCCTGACTTAAGCGACATCCATTACATGCTCACAATCCTAAGCACGTTGGGCTGCGATGTTGAAAGGGCGAGTGGCATTGTTCAAATTCAAGCAGAGAATATTAAAACAGAAGCTCCTTATGACATTGTTCGTAAAATGAGAGCCTCCGTCTGCATTCTAGGCCCCTTGCTCGGACGAGAGCATGCCGCGACCGTCTCTCTTCCGGGAGGATGCGTCATTGGAGATCGCCCGATCGATTTGCATTTAAAAGGTTTTGAGGCCCTTGGTGCTGCTGTCCAAGTAAAAGGTGGAAATGTTCGCATTCTCGCACCACACCTACGTGGCAATACGATTCATCTTTTTGGAAAATATGGTTCGACGGTTCTAGGTACAGATAACATCATGATGGCAGCAGTTCTTGCTGATGGAACTACGATCATTGAAGGGGCTGCTGAAGAGCCTGAAGTTACTGATCTTGCTGACGTCCTACAAAAAATGGGAGCCAAGATTGAAGGTGCTGGAACTTCCCGTATCGTCATTGAAGGAGTTAAAGAATTACATGGCTTTCATCACAAAGTGATTCCTGATCGCATTGAGGCTGGCACTTTTCTGATTGCGGGAGCCATTGCCGGGAAAACAATCACTCTCCGACACGTCACACCTCAACATCTCCGATCACTTCTCGAAGCACTCACTCACGCTGGATGTGAGATAACAACAAACGCAGAAAGCATTACGATTGCTCCGACTAAGATCAAAAAGTCGCTTGCTCTTGAAACACTCCCTTATCCAGGTTTTGCAACGGATCTACAAGCTCAACTTTGTGCTCTCCTCTGCACTTCAGAAGGCATTAGTACCGTTATTGAAAATATTTTTCCTCAACGTTTCATGCACCTTGCTGAATTAAAACGCATGGGAGCCAATATTGAACTTGATGGATCCACCGCCATCATCACGGGCGTACAACAACTCAGTGCAGCTCCCGTCATGGCAAGCGACCTACGTGCCTCTGCTGCGCTCATTCTAGCTGGCCTTGCGGCTGATGGAGTAACAGAGATCAATCGGATTTATCATATCGATCGTGGTTATGATGCGATTGATAAAAAATTAAATCGCCTTGGTGCACAAATAGAGCGAGTCAAGGAATGATCACTTCGTGATATAGTGTATTAAATTGAAAATGGCATGTTAGAAGCGCTGAAATTTTTTCTTAGAACAAGGCCGAAGATCGAAGCGCTATCCGAAGATAACGTGAGATCTGAGAACGCAGTTCTAAGGAAA
>VHCR01000236.1 GCA_016871655.1 Verrucomicrobiota bacterium | reverse complement strand
TTTCAGCTGCTGCATTAAAACTTTTAAAATTAGAAATTGCTGACACTTTAGGAATGCCAGCTGTAGGGCGCTTTGAAAAGGGAATCGAGTCGAAGTCACTTGTGAATCATCCTGTGACGATTGGCGATGTTAAGCAATTTCTTGAATCAGAAAAAACCGAGCATAACAACGAAGCTGTTTATCTTTCACCAACCCATTCTTTGGATCAACTACTTCATCTTCCATCAAGTGAGCAGTTGTTAAGATCTCAAGGAGCTGATTTCCGATATAATCCTTTTAGTGAAAAACAACAAAAATTTATTACGGGAGATCAAGAAACAGCTAAAGAGGGGGTAAAGGTTGCTTTAGCGGGTTTGAAAAAAATGAAATTTTATAAAAAGCTAACTCATATCAATCAGCGGAATGTTGAGGCTTATTTTAAAGATCGTTTTCAAGAGCGTGAAAAAACCTGGCCTCGATACTTCAAATCGCTTGTTTATGGAGAAAAAAAGACTGATCCTCTCACTGTAAAGGCCTTCCAAGAATTTGTTGCTCAAGAAATTCAAAAGAGTGAAGAGTGGAAAAGGTATTATCAATTTCGTGATAGTCCTCTTGCTTCCTCCATTGCTTGGAATGCCGTAGCTGGTGCGGGTGTTATTGCTAGAATTGACCCACGTATTATTAATTGTGACCCTATTAACATTGCTATCCATTATGGAGGTCATCGTTATCTTCTTCACACTATTACTGCCTTAACATTCCTTCCATGGTGGGCGCATGCAGTGCCATCGATTGTGATTGCCTATGGCATCAATCGTGTAGCTGAGTCATGGCTAAACACACGCCAACAGCGGATAGCGCCTATTCGGTAAAGTGTCCAAAAGTTCATTTTTGGACACAGGCTGGAGGATATAGTGTATTAAATTGAAAAGATTGCTGACAGAGGTGGAAATAAATGGCTTTTGTGCAACCAAACATCAAGCTCGGCAGCCTGCTGGGTCCTCGCGTTCGCGAGGATGACAGTTGGGGGTATAAGCGATGGCTAATTTTGAAAATCCATCATTATTCTTTCTGTGTTGAAACAGAGTTTTCTTTTTTCAAGATCGCTCAACGATTACGAGAAAGATTGAGAAATTTCTGCAGTGAGCAGGTTGCGCTCTTTGTGTTAGTAAGTGGGATGACACGTCCATTAAGCATTACCTCCACTTCAAAATGGTGGTCGCTATTTTCATACAATAAAATATTCAGGTCAGAAGCATAGTGAGGTATTTCTTCAACTGGAAGTCCCATTGCAGCCAGCAGGCTCATGATGGTGCTGTCATGACCGGAGTAGAGGATATATTTTAAAGCTGATTTTTTTTCAGAAGCCTCTTTGAGACGATGAGAAATTTCCGCGAGTAAATTGTTTCCTGAATGTTTTCCTAACGTGATCGATTTTTTAAATATCGTATTAGAAGTTTGCAGAATGGTTTCAATATCGCTATTGCTGAGTCCTTTTGGCATCGCGACATGTTTTAATTTAAAAATATACAAAGCATCGCTGAGGCGTTCAATATCGATGGAATCATGAATGGGAAGTCCTGTTGCTGCGCTCCATGCGGCGAAGTGAGGTTGTAGTTCTATCTCTTTTTCGTGACATTCTGGGATAGCATCAATCGCTTGCTTAATCTCTTCGCGGCTGTAGTGAGGAGCTAATAGGGGATCATGATCTACAGGTGCTGTATGAATCGGAATCGGCTGAAAACCGTAAGGCAGTGCAAAAGAATTCATGAATAAATCAGCATGAAAAAATGGCCCCGTTCCGGGGGGGTAGAGGCCCATCAAGGCACACTCGGCGCTCATCAATGTTCGATCAATATCAGTCGAACGAACATAAATTGTTCCTGCTTGATAATGGCGAGGGAGTAATTTTTCTTCTTCGATATAGCGATGGCGAAATTTTTTTCCCAATTCATATTCTTGATGCATTCCCAGTGCTGTCAGCTGTCCAAGGCCTTCGGACCAGTGATGATGAGCTGCTGGAACGTCGATGATCGGCGTCCGATCACCATGACGAATCACATCGATAGCAAAAATTAATTTTTTGGAATGCTCGGCGTGTGCTATCGGCGAAAGTGCGACTATGCTAATCAGAAGTAAGGAAGAAAGAAAAGAATTCACAGGGATCGAAGGGATGTTAAAAAGACTGTAGGCTATAGCCTACAGTCTATAGCCTTTTTTAGGCACACGCCTCAAGCCTGCCTGAAACAGCAGCTTCCAGACCATGAAGAAGGCCTCAAAGACAATGTTCCAAGACATTTTCGACGTACCTTGAAAACGATCGGTGAAAATAATGGGAACTTCGGTGATCGAGAATCCTTTTCTCCAAGCGCGATGCGTCATCTCGATTTGAAAACCGTAACCGTTTGACTGTACCGTTGGCATATCAATCTCCTGCAGTGTCTGACGACGCCAGCATTTGAAGCCACCCGTCGGATCGTGAATTGGCAAGCCTGTTACTAAATGGACATAGTAAGAGGCTCCAATACTCAAAATGAGACGACGTAACGGCCAGTTGATGACGCGCACGCCGTAAATGTAACGTGATCCGATGGCTAGGTCAGCTCCTGCTTCTACAGCCGCGATGAGTTTGGGAACATCGTCAGGGCTGTGCGAAAAATCAGCATCCATTTGAACAATGATCTCGTACTGATGTTCGAGAGCCCATTGAAAACCGGCAAGATAAGCGCGACCGAGACCGTTTTTTTGTTGGCGGCTTAAAAGATGAATACGAGCATTTTTTTCTGATTGCTCTTGAACCCAAGTCCCAGTGCCATCGGGCGAGTTGTCATCAACAATGAGAAGATGAACATCGTCAGAAAGCAGTAGCAATTTTTCCACGAGTGGTGGAAGGTTGGTCATTTCGTTGTAAGTCGGAATAACAATCAGTTTCATGAAG
>VHCR01000235.1 GCA_016871655.1 Verrucomicrobiota bacterium | reverse complement strand
CCTAAAATCAGGCTTCTTTCTGGACCTGAATATTAGCGATTGCCACGGAATCGCACTTGTCAGTTCGCAGTTTATAGTTCACAGTTGCAGTAACGCGCTTCGCTGTTATTAATAAAACCTCACATGAAAAAAAACCTCCTCCTCATTTTCAGTGTTTTCACATTCACTTCCTCACTACTAGCGCAATCCAACTCTACTCCTGTCGTGATCGATATGATTCCTAATACCAAGGATTTTTTCGCGACTCCGACACTCTACATTTCGGAACAACCGGTTACTCCAGAGGCTTATTGCGCTTTCCTAAACGCAACGGCTACTTCTAACGACCCGCATGGTCTCTACAATCCACAATGGGATGATGCCACTCATTTTCCCAATCTTCTTTGCATCGCTCAGAGCGGCGATAGCACTCATGGGTTCACTTACACTTTGGTTAACGGAGAGACCAACATTATTGCAACAGTGAATGGAATCCCTACCTATAAAACAAATCCACCAACAACCAATTCCTTCGGCAAAGTTACACCTGGCACGGTCGAGCCTGTGTATAAAAAAGTCGCAAAAAGAACCGTCATGAAAGGTGTTTCTATGGCCAATGCTGCGAGGTTTTGCAATTGGCTTTCTCACAATCAAGCGTATGGCCCAGAAGGCGACTATACAACAGAAACGGGCTCATATACTTTTTCTGAAACTAATAGCTACGGGACGGCTGGTCAGATTCTTTTGGCGCAAAAGGATCCGCATGATACTACCACTCGAGAGTTAAAAGAAGTTTACAAGAACGTGACTCGGATGCCCAATTCCAGTTGGCGCCTTCCTTCCGAGGCTGAAATTGACGATGTCATTAATAATTGGGGCAATGTTGACACGGGAGAGGTTTTCTGGTGCTGGACAGATACCATCTATCCTCATTGCTGGCAAACAAAGATTGCTGACATTCCATTGATCTTCAACGGAGCTGGTTATCGTCACATTAAAAATGCTCCTGAGATCTTTACTGATAGAACAAAACTTTATCTCTACCAAGATTTGTTTGTTTCTGATACAGGCTTCCGTGTTGTCTTTACTCCGGACAATCCACCTGCTGGTGGATTTAGAGTTTTCATTCCATCTGCAATACAATAACGAACTATTTTCTCCTAGATCAAAAACATAAACCAATATCAATTATGAATAAATCAACACTTCAACTATTAAGTAACGTCTGTTTTGTCTGCGGTTTCCTCTCGATCCTTGGATCAATCCTAATCTGGTACTTGTTCACAGGTAACAGCTCGATTGATTGGACCAACGTTGCAGCCTGCGCGCAACGCGCCTATGGCGAGCGTTTTGGAATTTTCATTGGCCTCTGGGCGCCTACATTTTTTATCCTCTCTAGTCGCTTTCACCACTATGCCGAGAAGGCGAATTGACATTTTTGTTTAAAAAGCTAGTTTCAAAACAACGTCAGTTAATCCAAACAACAATCCACCATTTATGAAAAAACAATTGTTAGCTTCATTACTCTCATTACTCCTTGTTACTGGAATTGCTCCAGTTGCTACCAGCGCAACGGCTCCTAGCTCAACCTGCTGCCCAGGTTCTAGCGGCTGTCCTATGGATAAATCTTCTTCCTGTGCTTACAAGGTTCTCACGAAAGAAGAATGCCAACGCTTCTGCAAAGCGAAAGCTGCTGCCGTTGCTAAAGATGCATCCCTCGCAAAACCAGAAAATTGCTGCAAACTCTGCCGTGCGATTGTTAAAGCAGATCCTAGCATGAAGCCAATCTGCATGAAGTTGAGAAAGAATTGCCGCAAGATGAAAAAGCATTGCATGAAAAATTCTTGCAATGAGAGCTCCTCTCAAGGCACCTCCGCAACTCAGACTAGCTCGAGCACTAGTTCGGCTCAGACAAGCGCCAGCAGCTCTAGTTCCAGCCCTGTTGCAGATCAAAGCGCTTCAGCAAGCAGCACTCAGCAATCGAGCAGCAGCTCAACTAGCGCAAACTAAGTTTTAAAAACTTACTTGCCCTAAAAAGGGGTCAGTCCCATAGTTCATAGCTCTGTTTATGAATTAACTGGTACTGACCCCTTTTTGTTTTCAGAATCGTCATCGACCATGGCTCGATCTCAATCGGAGCACCAGCTGGAATCAACTCATACTGCGGAGGCTCATTTTTAGAGGGAAAGCCATTGGGGCCATCAGCGTGCCATTGATAATTTTTTGAGGAGTAGCTGATTTTTTCTACAATACCATGATTTCCAAGACTGACTTGATATAGCTTCGTCGGATTTTTATTGATGATCAAGTAGGCCCACTGATCCGAATGTTGGTGCTCGAAGGCATAGGCAGTCAAATCACGTTGAGAAGTTTTTACATAAAAGATTTCTCTGCTTTTTTTGACAAGCTGACTCATCAGCTGAGCTCCATAAAATGTGGGCAGCGGCATCAGCTGATCTTTTTTTTGTAAGAGCATCATCAAATTCCCCCATGAATTGCTCATCGTGCACTCGAGGATATTTGGTTCGTAACCGTACATGTAAGCGGTGTTTCCTCCTGCTGCTAAAAATTCAGCAACGATCTCTGCATTGAGCAAAGCTGCTTCCAGCTTAACCTCTGGCTCACCAGAAAAAACAGAATAACCATATTCAGTAATGAGCATTGGCATTTTTTTGGAAACGCCGCCGTGCTGGAGCAAGTTTATGGCGCGTCGTAGATTTCCCGTCTGCTGGCGAAGCAATTCTGGAGCTGGCAGCAAAAGATCATCAAAGGGATACCATTCAAAACTCAAAAATTGAAAATCTTTTTCTCGATGATGATGCCGCAGCTGTTTCAAAAAGGGTTTTAACCAAAGTCGATGATCAAAACGGTAAGTCGTGTCGTGCGGCTGGCAATCAATCGTCACGAAACTCGGCCCTCCTAGGAGAAGAGGGGAACACGGA
>VHCR01000234.1 GCA_016871655.1 Verrucomicrobiota bacterium | reverse complement strand
TCAAAGGAAGTATGATCTTGGAAGCTTAATCGATCTTGCGTTGAACAATCATCCCTCTACGCGTGCGGCATGGAGTCAAGCAAAGGCAGCGTCAGCTTCGGTGGGAGAGGCGCGATCGTTGTATTATCCGTGGGTGAAGGCGAGTTTCACTGGAGGCTACGATTGCAATTATCTGCCACTGGTTTCAGGTCCGAATGTCTATAATCGAAATCAGGCAACCGTTTTTTTTAGTTTGGAATATATCTTGCTCGACTTTGGGCGACGGGATGCTGATGTGGCGCGAACAATTGCGACGTTTAATGCGCTTGGCTTGACCTATCAACGGAAGTTGCAGGAAATTATTTTTGCGGTGCAGAAAGCATATTTTGCACATGAGGCCTCGCTCTGGAAAAAGAAAGCAGCGGAGATGAACCTCGCCTTTTTATCAACGCTAGCCGATATGATCACTCGTGAAAATGTGACCGGTTTGTCAGCAGAACCAGAATTATTAATAGCAAGGAAGCGGGTTCTCGAGGCCCAATACGAAGTCGAGTCAGCAACGGCAAAGGTCAAAAACACGTTAGGAGAACTCTGTGTTGCTACAGGTCTTCCTGCTAACACGCCGTTGCAAATTACCACCACAGAGCGGCCCGTTTCGACGAAAAAATTGCGAGGTGATGCGAATGAATTGGTGCGTCAAGCGCTCCTCTTTCGTCCTGATGTTGCTGCTCGTATAGCCGAGGTCAAGGCTAGTAAAGAAGCCACACGTCGAGCTATTTCCGATTTTTTTCCCATCATCCGATTGCATAGCGATTACATCAACACAACGTTTGGATATACGGCAACCGATGGCACTTTAAATGGGACTCATAATGGAAGTGGTATTTCTGGAGTGAATGGTTTTGTGATGGGGAGTTGGGATATTTTTGATGGGTTAGAGCGCATTTTTAAAGTCCGCCAACGACGCGAAGAAGACAAAGTCGCCGAAAGGAATTTAGAGCAGACGAAATTAAATACGTCACGAGATGTCTGGACTTCTTTTAATGATGCTTTGGCAGCAGAGCAGCGTGTCAATTTTGCTGAAGGTTATGTTGCTTCTGCGAAGGAAACATTCAATGCTGTCAAGACCGCCGTGGAGACCGGGTTGACAAATGTTACTGACTTTACGGAGTCGGGAAGTAGTGTGGCCAGTGCCGACTCAGAATTGGCAAGCGCTATTGCTGACTACTCAACCACCTTAGCGCTCCTCGCTTTTTCGGTCGGAACAACAACGCCTTCGCCTGATAAAGTTCCGGAGGACCTCGGAAAGCCGGGGGAGTTGAAGATCAAAGCTCTTTCGTTTTAAAAAAGAACACACCACAAAGAATTTAAAAAATTAATAGCAGCAAAAGAACACAAAAGAAAAACCAAAAAGCTATTAAAATTTTTTGCGTTCTTTGCTTTCTTTTGCGGCTATTCTTTCAATCTTTACTATGAAAAATAAAATCCACTTTTTAATAGCTTTTGTTTTTATCGCGGTTGCAGCTACGCACGCCCGTGATCAAAAAATTCCTATCGCACAACAAAAAGCGCTCGATGAAAAGAGTGTTCTCTTTGTGCCTCAAGGTTACGATGCGAAAAAAAATCCGTCATTTGCTTTTGAGAACCCTCTTCAGCCTGTTGGACCTCTCCCCAAGAATTGGAAGCTCTTTCCACAATTTTCATCGGATGGGAAAACCACAAAGATCGTTCTTGATGTGCCCTTCGGAGCCTCCTTGTATGGAACAGGGGAGGTGACTGGGCCACTCTTGCGCAATGGAAAAGAAATCACGCTTTGGAATACCGATAACTCGACTTATGGGACGGCTCATGGTCGTCGGCTTTATCAAACGCATCCTTGGGTGTTGGGCGTGCGCCTTGATGGAAGTGCTTTTGGAATTATTTTTGATACGACGTGGAAAGCAAAATTAAAAACAACGTCGCAGAAAATCATTTTAACAAGTGATGGTCCTCCTTGTCGCGTTGTCATCATCGAAGGAAAAACACCTCGGGCTGTGGTTCGCAAGCTCGCTGACCTCACTGGAAAAATGCCGCTTCCGCCAAAGTGGGCGATCGGTTTTCAACAATGTCGCTACTCCTATTATCCCGACAGCAAAGTCCGCGAGATTGCGGATCAGTATCGTGCACGCCATTTGCCATGTGATGTGATCTGGCTCGACATTCATTTCATGGACGACTATCGCGATTTTACGTTTGATCCCAAGCGCTTCCCTGATCCTAAAGCAACGAATGATTATTTGCATCAGCACGGTTTTCATTCTGTTTGGATTGTTGATCCAGCGATTAAGAAAGATCCAAACTATTTTGTCTACAAACAAGGCACAAGCTTGTTTCCAAATGCGCCCGAAGCTGTGACTCGAGGGGAAGGTTTTCGGACTGCTTGGGTCCTAACAAAAAAGGGTCAACCGTTTGAAGGGACTGTTTGGCCAGGAAATTCCGTCTTTCCGGATTATACAATGCCAGCGGTGCGGCAATGGTGGGCTGGACTTTATCACGATTTCTTAGCGCAGGGAATTGATGGGGTTTGGAACGACATGAATGAACCTTCTGTGTTCAATGGCCCTCATCTCACCATGCCCGAGGATAATTGGCATCGTGGTGGTGGCGGTCTTCCGGCTGGGATTCATCGGATGTATCACAATGTTTATGGAATGCTGATGGCATCAGCAACGCGAGCTGGGATGTTGCATGAACGCCCGAATCAACGTCCCTTCCTTTTGTCGCGATCAAACTATCTCGGCGGTCAGCGCTATGCGACCACATGGACTGGAGACAATAGTTCCGGTATGCGCTATTTAAAAATGTCGATTCCGATGGGGCTCAACCTTGGACTTTCGGGTCAGCCTTTCAATGGCGTTGATCTTGGTGGCTACGCAGGTGGAGAGAATCCTAATCTTTTTGGGAAATGGATCGTCATGGCTGCTTTCTTTCCATTTTCACGAGCTCACACT
>VHCR01000233.1 GCA_016871655.1 Verrucomicrobiota bacterium | reverse complement strand
TAACGAATCGTGATGCCAAGATTGCTTTTGTCATCAATGCTGAGGAGGGGAATTTTTTCCTTTTTAAAAAAAGCTGTGATGATGTGCGTGGCTTTGGGGACTACCGAGGCAATGATCACTCGTTTTACCGACCAATCTTTCATCAGCGTTTTTAATGTTTTCAATGAGAGCTCAGCTGTGGCTAGCCGTCGTGTCGCAATAATTCGCTTTGGTGTTGTGAGAGCAAACTTGCAAGTGGTGTTGCTGAGGTCGGCAACTAACCAATGTTCCCTGCAAGAAGCCACGGAAGGTTTTTTTTTCAAGGTCTGATGTCGATGACGTGATCTTCTTTTTCAGCGGAAGAAAACTTGCGTGTGACATATTCCGTAATAATCGGGCGTAGCAACGGAAATAAAATGCTGAAAAATTTTCCTACTGCTAATGCCAACGTTGTTTCTCCCAGGAGAAGCGAGGAGACCGTGCCAGCATGTTTTATGAGGGAAGAATTTTTTTTAGAAGAAGGTGATTCTTTTTCGTGGTACGCAACAGAACGACCTTTATTAAAAAATCCTGCAACAATTCCTGCTGCTAATGCACCTCCCATCCACCTCCAAGGTTGACGCCGGATTGAGTTGCGAAGGCGCATTGAAACGTTAACCTCCTCGCTTAGTGCCGTGTAATGAAAGCCAATGTTGCGACGACTTTTATGGACGGCGTTTTGAATTTCTTCAGAAGTTTTCATTGAAGTAAAATTAATCGTGGTTCAATGCCTCAATATCGCGCAAGAGTTCATCGCGTGTTAATTTTAGAAAAGAAGTTGGGCGTTTACGGTAAACAAAAAATAACAATATTCCCACAATCAAAAAGTGCCCCAGTCCGAGCAGGCTCAATGTGAAGAGCAAAGTAAGATGCCATGAAGAAGTAGCTGCAATGATGAGGATCGAAAGCAACAAAAGATAACCAACAAGCCCAAAGATTACCGTCAAGAATAGGAGGAGAAAGCAAAGCAGTGTTTGCTTCACTCCTTGCTTCGCTTCCCATGATGCCAATGATGAGAGAGCTAATAGATGCTCCAACAGAGCAGCTACCAACCGAGCAAATCGCGCAGTAAGGCTGGGGGTATCAGGAAGTTGATGCATGAGGAATGAGAAGATCAAAAAATTTTACAATTAACCACAACGTATGCAGAGAAAGCTTTTTAGAAGATGGAAGATAGGAGATAGAAGATGGGAGTTGTGGTTTGCTAACGCAAACAGCATAAAAAATTTCACCCTTGCCGAAGGCCTCAACTTCCAACTTCCATCTTCTATCTCCTATCTTCAAATCTCTTTGGCGCTATTTTCTATTCAGGATTACGCCAAGGACCAGTCCCACTCCAAAAGCAATGCCAAGCGCTTGAATCGGTTTTTCACGAACATAACCCGTGACTTCTTGTTCGAATTCACAAGCTCTCTCGCGATATTGCTGGGTCATGTTTGCTGTCTGGTCAGCAAGTGAAGAATATTTTGCATATGCGAGATCTCCAAGATCACGAGCAGCAGCAGAGAGCTCTTCTTTGCTGTCGTGATAAGCAGCTTGAGCTACGGAACGAGCTGTTCCTGCAAGTTCGCGAGCAGCAGCAGCAGTTGTTTCTAATGCTTTTTTTGCATGTAGCTGGCTGCTTTCTAATTTATCAACGGTCTGACGGTCTTGGGTATTCATAAAAAAATGGCGACTAGCAACGTGCCGTTGGCAGTCACGGTTTATAGGGTTATAGGGTTAGAATATTAGAGAGAGTGGACTTTTGAAGTTTAAAACAATTCAGTAGCGATACCAAATTAAATTTTCTTAATCTCACTATTCCTGCTGTTCTATAGTGTATTAAACCTATAAACCCCTAAATACTGCCAATGGCATGCAATGACCTTGGCAAGTTATCCTTTCCATAAGATTCTACTTGTGATGCCGCATGGAAGGAGCTTTCCATCTTGGCTTCCATGAAGGGCGAGTGGAGTGATTGTGAGAGAAAAATTTTCACAATGTTCCAGCCCAATCAGAAGTCTTGAAAACATTTTTTCTAAAGCAGATGTCGATAAGTGAGGCGAGTAGGTATTGAGCAGCAAAAAAAGTGGAGAAGGAGAGAGGAGTCGGAGGCAATTTTCCAAGAGCTTTTCGAGCTGATCTTCTACTCTCCAGAGTTCTCCTGACTTGCCGCGTCCGAATGTTGGTGGATCCAAAATAATCGCATCGTAGCTATTGCCTCGACGTTGTTCTCGCAAAATAAATTTGTGACAATCGTCAACAATAAAGCGGATTGCCTCTTCAGGAATGCTGGAGAGTCGTGCATTTTCGGAACACCATTGAACGGCAGCTTTAGAAGAATCGACATGACAGACCTTGCCTCCAGCTGCTGCAGCCGCGATCGAGGCTGCTCCGGTGTAGCCAAAGAGATTGAGTATGCGAGGAGTGTGAGTTTTGATTTTTATAATCTGTTCTGAACACCAATCCCAATTGCTTGCCTGTTCTGGAAAAAGTCCCACTTGTTTTGTTGCGGTTGGATGAATGGAGAAGCAGAGATTTTTGTAATGAATGTTCCAAGGCGGCGGCGGATTTTTTTTCCAAATCCATTGGCCTGCAGTGGAACGGTTATGTGAAGGATGAAACCAACCATCCCATTTTTTCCAAGCGCTGGGATTTTGACGAGACCACATGGCTTCTGATTCAGGGCGAATGAGAGTGTGATTGCCCCAACGCTCCCGCTTCATTCCATCCCCAGAATCGAGGAGTTCGTAGTCGTGCCAGTGATCGGCGATTAAGCAAGGAGTCGTCATTGGTATATCTTTATCCTAGAAAAATTAAATCGTGTGCGATGAGTTGAAGTTTAAAGTTGAGGTTGATTCTTGACTTCGTCAAAAATCACTCTTGGTAGAGTAGAGAGAGGATACGGGTTGAGAGCCTCATAGGCAATGACCGTTTCCCTCTCCCCCTCGTTCAAACCGTACGACCGGATTTCCCGGATACGGCTTTCGGGTGCTGTTCT
>VHCR01000232.1 GCA_016871655.1 Verrucomicrobiota bacterium | reverse complement strand
AGAGAGGTGGCTGAGCGTTTGGCCGCTTCTCCTTGCGATAAAAATTATGGAGCTTTGACTGTCCTTCTCGGGAGGCATTGGGTAGTCAAAAAAATGCGCCTCGTCCCACCTGATGTTTTTTGGCCGAGACCAGCTGTCGAGTCTGCAATTGTCGAGATTACTCCCCGTTCACAAGAGGAGTTGATTTGTTGTAATGAAGAAAAATTTCAAGAGCTTGTACGACTCGGTTTTTCATCACGGAGAAAACAACTCGGATCGCTTTTAAAAATTCCTACAGCTCGCTGGCGAGAGCTCACAGAAAAATTAGGATATCCTGTCACTGTTCGCGGAGAAGCGCTTACGATTCGGGATTGGTCGCTCCTCGCAAAAATGCTCCATCCTGTCGTTGGGCATCCAGCCGACGAGCTCTGTGACGTGGTTGATTCAAGTGATCGAGCGATCGACGTTCAGCCTCGCGACCTAGTCCATGTGAATAAGTTGAAGCATCGGGCGGTCCATCTCTGGATTTTTAATGAAAAAGGGGAGTTGTTCCTTCAAAAACGCTCTCGTTGGAAGTTGACTCACCCTAGCCTTTGGTGTTCCAGTGTTGCTGGGCACGTCGATGCGGGAGAGGATTATGTCACGGCGGCTCATCGGGAGTTGAAAGAAGAAATAGGTGAGACATTGACACTCCATTCTTTCCATCGGATCGAGGCGAGTTTTGCAACAGGGGAGGAATTTATTGAATGTTTTTATGGCCACGCTGAAGGTCCTTTTAAAATGGATCCAATTGAAATAGAGACAGGAGCTTTTTTTTCACAAGAGGTTCTTCTTCGATGGCTCGCTGCCAACCCTGAAGCCTTTACTCCCGTTTTTAAAATTCTCGTGAAGCGCTTTCTTGAAAATAGGACAAAATGTCATTTTCTTAAAGTTTAATTGCGCCAAAATGACTCAATCTGGTCATGCCGGATTGGCCAAGGTAAAATTATTATCCTTTTTATAAGCATATTACAAAAACTGCGAAATCTGGCATGAGACGTGCTTCTATTAAAGCATGTCAAACTCAAGAAAAATTTTAGGAATCGATTTAGGAACAACCAACTCCTGCATGTCTGTCATGGAGGGATTGGAACCAGTGGTGCTCGAAAATGCCGAGGGAGCTCGTACGACTCCATCGATTGTTGCATTTACTAAGAGCGGAGAGCGTCTTGTTGGCCAGGCTGCAAAACGTCAAGCCATCACGAATGCTGCTAACACCATCTACTCGGTGAAGCGTTTTATGGGCGCGAAGTATGAGGAAGTGCGTGGGGAGCAAGATCGCGTCCCTTACAAACTCGTCAAAGCCGCCAACGGTGATGCTCATATTCAAGTCGAGATTGATGGAAAGCCAAAAACTTTCTCGCCGCCCGAAATTTCGGCAATGATTTTAGCAAAGCTGAAAGCCGACGCAGAGGCGAAGCTGGGTGAAAAGATTACACAAGCGGTTATTACCGTTCCTGCTTATTTCAACGACTCGCAACGTAATGCGACCAAAGATGCTGGAAAAATCGCAGGTCTCGAAGTCCTCCGCATCATCAACGAGCCAACAGCAGCTTCTCTAGCTTATGGTTTAGAAAAAGAGAAGGACGAAAAAATTGCTGTCTACGACTTGGGTGGTGGAACGTTCGATATCTCAGCACTCGAGTTAGGTGATGGTGTCTTTGAAGTTCGTGGAACAAATGGCGACACGCACCTTGGTGGTGACGATTGGGATTATCGCGTCATGGAATGGATCATGAAAGAATTCAAAACGGAATCAGGCATTGATCTTTCCAAGCAACCCGATGCTGTTCAGCGTATCAAAGAAGAAGCTGAGAAGGCGAAGATCGCTCTCTCGTCAGCTCAGGAGTATGAAATCAACCTTCCCTTTATCACAGCTGATGCGACAGGACCAAAGCATATCCAAAAGAAACTGACTCGTTCCAAATTGGAACAATTGACTGATGATCTTTTCCAGCGGACCATACAGCCAGTGAAGAACTGCTTGAAGGATTCTAACTGGAGCATGAGCGAAATCAGTGAGCTGGTGCTTGTTGGTGGTATGACTCGTATGCCGAAAGTCGTTGATACCGCTCGCAGTTTGCTCGGCAGAGAGCCTCACAAAGGCGTAAATCCTGATGAAGTTGTGGCAATTGGTGCTGCTATTCAAGGTGGCGTTCTTCGCGGTGACGTGAAAGACGTTCTCTTGCTCGATGTCACTCCGCTGACTCTTTCCATTGAGACAGCAGGTGGTGTTGCAACAGCGATGATTCCTCGCAATACGACAATCCCGACCAAAAAATCGCAAATCTTTTCAACCTACAGCGATAATCAGCCTGGTGTTGAGATCAAGGTGCTTCAAGGAGAACGCCCGTTAGCTCGCGATAACAAACAGCTCGGCGTCTTCCATCTCGATGGACTTCCGCCAGCAGCTCGTGGTGTACCTCAGATTGAAGTCTCTTTTGACATTGATGCGAACGGAATTCTTCATGTCACGGCCAAAGATCTTGGTACGAGCAAGGAACAAAAAATTTCCATCACTGGCTCGAGTGGTCTTACCAAAGAAGAAGTGGAGAAAATGCAAAAAGAGGCAGAAGCTCATGCTGAAGAAGATCGCAAAGCCAAAGAGGCTATCGAGATTCATAACAACGCTGACACGCTCGCCTATCAATGTGAGAAACAACTCAAAGAGATGGGCGATAAAATTGATGGAGCTTCTAAAAAAGAAGTTGAAGAGGAGGTCGCTGCAGTGCGCGAAGCTTTGAAGAACAATGATGTTGAAGCAACCAAAGCTGCTTACGAAAAACTTCAAACGAAGTTCCAATCGATTAGCGCTGAGTTATACAAGAATGCTTCAGCCGCTGGTGCGGAAGGTGGAGAGCATCATCATGGTGGAGACCATCATCACGAATCAGCAGAGCCTAAAAAAGAGGGCGATGTGGTCGATGCAGAATTTGAAGTCGTCGATGACGATAGCAAAAAAGGTGATCACAAAAAGAAA
>VHCR01000231.1 GCA_016871655.1 Verrucomicrobiota bacterium | reverse complement strand
TAATTTTTTCCAGCCGTCAATGCGCTCGAGCTCTCGCAGTTGAGCGAGGCCAGCTGCTAAGGCGAGGGGATTTCCTGAGAGCGTCCCAGCCTGATAAACAGGTCCTGTCGGGGCGAGTTGATCCATGAGCTCGGCGCGCCCGCCAAAAGCACCAACCGGAAGTCCGCCTCCGATGACTTTGCCCAACGCCGTAAGATCAGGCTTGATGCCACATCGTTCTTGATAACCGCCAGGAGCCAAACGAAAGCCGGTCATCACTTCATCAAAAATCAAAAATGTTCCATGAGCTGTGCAAAGCTCGCGCAAGCCTTCCAGAAAGCCTAGTTCTGGAATGTAGAGTCCAGCATTTCCAGGAATCGGTTCGACAATGATCGCTGCAATTTCAGATCCGCATTTTTCAAAAGCTTGCTCGACCGCGGTGAGGTCGTTGAAGGGAAGCGTCATCGTGAGGGCCGCGAGCGCTGCTGGAACACCGGCACTATCGGGGCACCCGAAGGTGAGAGCGCCACTTCCCGCTTTGACTAAAAGCGAATCGACATGGCCATGATAGCACCCTTCAAATTTCATAATTCGATCACGTCCGGTTACGCCGCGCGCGAGACGAAGGCACGACATCGTTGCTTCCGTGCCGCTGTTGACCATGCGGACTTTTTCCACGGAGGGGACCATGCGACAAATCGTCTGTGCCATTTCGATTTCCAGTGGATGGGGCGTTCCAAAACTAACACCACGTCCAGCTGCTTCACAAAACGCTTCCACGATAACAGCTGGCGCATGACCTAAAATAGCCGGTCCCCAGGTGCCAACATAGTCGATGAGTTTTTTTTCTTCAACAGTTGTGAGCGTCGCTCCTTGAGCCGACTTCACAAAAAAAGGATGAGCTCCCACCGCGCGGAAGGCACGTACGGGAGAATTGACGCCGCCAGGAATCCAGCGAAGGGCGTCGGACCAGAGTTGAGAGGAAAGGTTGGACGAGGAAGACATGAGAAAGAAGAATAGCCACAAAAGAACACAAAGAGCACAAAAAAAGATTTTTTCTTTGTCTTCCTTGTGTTGCAACTCGCTCGCTCCCGCCAGAATCGCCCCTTCGAGGCTCCCTTCGGCAGTCGATCCAGCGGCTGTCACGCCGCATCGATTTTTTGTGCCTATTCCTTTTTCTTTAGAAGTTTCCCCAAAAATTTTCTATTTACATCTTTCTACACTTACTCTAAATGGTTGCGGTCCGAACCAACTTCAACAATTATGAAAATAAAATCAAACTTCTTTCACGTAGCGCGTGTGCTTTTGCTCATGAGCGCTTCTCTCCTCATCTCGGGAACCCCTGGAGTAGCCGCGACGGCGATTCATTCCACGGCAGTTGTTGCTTCTCCAAGTACCACTGCAACTCCACTTGATGAGGCTCCGATTTTGGTGAGCAACTATCGGCTCATGCTTCAATCTTTGGTTTCCAAAAATGAGGATCAAGTTTTTTATGATGCTAGTTCGATGTCCGGCCAAATTCTTTGCACGACGGATGAACAAGGAAATCGCACTTACCAAGTGGTGGAGGGAAAAGGAGAGGAGTTGATGCAATTCCTTAATGCGGATGATAAAAATTATTATCACGCTTGGTTAAATGATCAGCTACAAGACAACCAAGAGTGCGCCTACACCCTTTCTTCAACCGATAAGGGCGAGCAGCACATAGCCTCTTATCATGGGGTAGGTCATAAACAGATCATCACTGATCCTACGACGACAGCTCTTCTTTTTACACCAAATCAAGTGAACAAGATTAAGGATGCTAACAACACATTGGGAACGCTCACTCACAATCCGCTTACGAATAATGTTTTTGAGCAAGAGGGGCTCCAAACGGCACTGATGGCAGTTGCTGCTTTGATAGGAATCAAGCTTGCATCAGCTACTGCAGCGTGGATTGCATCGACAGTTGCAGCAACCAGTACGCTTGCGATTACTGTTCCTGCATTCTCAGAGTGGAGAGCTCATGTCAATGAGAGAAAAATGAGAGATGCCTCTCTTAATAGTAATACGGTAAATGATTATTTAGCTAGCAGACTTGTTGCTCTTGAAAAGGGAACACCGCACACGATGATCTATCTTTCTGAGAGCAGTGCCAACTGTGCTAATTTTGCAATGAAATGGCGCACTAGGCTTGGAATGATCCCCAATGGATTTAGATGGATGTTTGGAGGAACACGGAAAAACTACAACGATGAAAGACATGTCTACATCAAAGATCTTTTGCCGCTACTTGATAGGAATGATACCAATCGAGACTTAACTTCATCCATCCAAGATAAAATAAAATCACTTCCTGGTAAGGAACAAACTCCTTCTTTCACGATAGTGTCATTGTCAAGTGCGACAGATCTGAATAATACAGGAGCATCCTACGGGGCCTATCAATCGATAGCTCAAAACGCTGTTAATAGCGCCGTTCGCATGGGAGAAGGAGCAAGAAATTCACAGGTTGGAAACGCAGTTGCAGCAGCTGCAGCTAAAGCAGGAAAGACCGCAATAGATGCTGATAATGCATTTGAAGAAAACCAACGTCTTGATCGTTGGGGAAACCGAAGAGCTATTGGTCCTGCTGAATGGACAGTTAAGGATACCGACTTGTTGTTAGCAATTAGTAATAAGGAAATCTCTCCGGATAGAGATGTTAATACTTTGGAAAAAAAGCAGAAAAAAGACTGTCTTGAATTGAGTGACCAAGAATATTCAAATTCTTTAGAAAAGGGGAACTCTTATGGAAGAAATGAAAGAGGAATCCAACTTAATACCAGTAGACCACAAGAACAACATCAAAGAAGAGGTTTGTTCTGTTGGTAAGTTACCTTGCTAACTAAATTCATTTCATCTTTAACGAAAATGCGCCGCATGAAAAAGTGCGGCGCATTTTTTTTTGAGAAAAATATCGCTTAGCCTAAATAAAATTGAATTTTAGCGAATGCAATAATAATGAAGTATTGTAAATTACCGTCTCAATTATAAAAAAACTGTCATCC
>VHCR01000230.1 GCA_016871655.1 Verrucomicrobiota bacterium | reverse complement strand
CTCCAGGATTGGCGATCGTCGCAAAGCCATGCTCGAAGATATTGCAATCCTCACAGGTGGTCGTTGCATCACGGAAGATCTTGGCATCAAGCTTGAGAATATCACGCTTGAAGACCTTGGTCGCACAAAACGCGTCACCGTTGACAAAGAAAACACAACGATTGTTGAGGGTGCAGGAAAGAATGCTGACATTCAAGGTCGCGTTGCTCTTCTTCGTCGTCAGATCGAAGAAACTTCCAGTGACTATGATCGCGAAAAACTCCAAGAGCGTCTTGCTAAGCTCGCTGGCGGTGTGGCTGTGATCAATGTTGGTGCTGCAACGGAAACCGAGATGAAAGAAAAGAAAGCTCGTGTTGAAGATGCACTCCATGCAACTCGCGCTGCAGTGGAAGAAGGTATCGTCCCTGGTGGCGGTGTCGCTCTCATCCGCGCTCAAAAAGTTCTTGATGGCATCAAGCTTGAAGGTGATGAGCTCGTCGGTCTTGAAATTATTCGCAAAGCGATCGAGTATCCATTGCGTCAGCTTGCAAGCAACGCCGGCAAAGAAGGTGCACTGATCGTTCAAGAAGTGAAAAAAGGAAAAGGCAATGAAGGCTACAACGTGGCAACTGGTGAATACACCGACCTCGTGAAGGCTGGAGTTGTTGACCCAACTAAAGTCACTCGTAGCGCACTCCAACATGCTGCATCCATCAGCGGACTCTTGCTCACCACCGAGGCGATCATATCCGAGGTTCCTGAGAAAGAGAAAGCTCCTGCAATGCCACCAGGTGGTATGGGAGGAATGGGCGGTATGGGAGGCATGGACTATTAGCACGTTGTAAATTCTACTGAGGCGGCGAACTACGGCGTCGCTCCGGTGCTCTTCGCTTCACGTATTACTATACGCTCAGCGCCTGTGCATCGAGGCTCCTTCACCCGCCTCAGCGAATTTCTAACGCACTAGTCCCTAAGTCCAACGCTGAACACCTCGTTCAACAATTAACAAAAGAGCCGCGTCGCAAGGCGTGGCTTTTTTGTTTATAGTGTATTAAATTGAAAAGGGCACGCGATAAGCTTGCTCTTTTTCCTTAGAACTGCGTTCTCAGATCTCACGTTATCTTCGGATAGCGCATTGATCTTCGGCCTTGTTCTAAGAAAAAATTTCAGCGCTTCTAACATGCCCTTTTCAATTTAATACACTATATTTCTATTATGGAAACAACTGTTACGGATCGGAAAAATAAACAACACAGTTTTATAACGTAGATGCCATTATTGCCATTTTTTTAGGCGTACTGCGTAGGAGGGGACTGAACAGTCATAAATCCAACGTATCCGTTTGGCTAACGAATTTCAAAAAAGCGATGGCCTGAGCTGGCAGCGGTGGCTCTTTTGTTGGTTCATTTTCTTTTTCTAAGAGATCAAAGGCTGTTTTTTGCAAGCGGCCAAGGACAAGGGGGCTGTGTCGTTTTTTTGGATCGGTCAAAACTTTTCCGACCTGCGTGGCGAATTGAAATGCAGTTGGGTTTTTGGAAGGATCGATGCCTAGATTTTTTAAAGTTTGTTGGGTGAAAAAATGAATGAGCCTCGAAGAAATTTCTTCGTTCTTTTCAAAAACAGAATTTGTTGTATCGAACTTTGCGAGGAAGGAGCAAAGCCGTTGAGAATTGGTACCAGCTTTGCGGAATTCTTGATAGAGCCCGGGATATTTTTTCTTGATCGTTTGTTCGTCGAGCTCTTTCAGAGTTGATGTTTTGAGAGAGCAGGAATCTGTCTCTTTTCCGATTAAAAGAACGCGCAGATCGAAATTTTCAGGGGGATGAATGTATCCATCAGTGCTATAAAGACTATGGATGCTCGTGACATTGGTGTCAGTGCTATCGGTGCTTATCGACTCAAGGGTTGGTTTGTTTTTGTATTCAGGAGGACCAAGGAGGTCGTTTTTAATATTAGTTGTTTCTTCTTGATAGGAGGATGCAATTTTCCTGGGAGGAAATATTGCCGATAAAATTCGGAGCCAGGTAGAACTTACTGGAGTTACTTTTTTTGAAAAAGAACTAATAGGAGCTGGGTCATCTTGAGCTGCCGGACGCTCTGGAACGATGCTGTCATATCGTGATATCGAATTGCCGGTGCTATGAATCATAAAATTGTTTTTATAACAAAATGCTCTCGTTGCAAATCTTCTTTTTTTTTTGTTTAAAAATGAACGAATGACGGAATTGCATGTCCAACTTTTAAGTATGGAAAAATCTTTTATTTTTATTGTAGTCGCTATTTTAGCAATAAGCTCATTGAAAGCGGAGGCCCAGCCTACAACTGACAATCTATTGAGTGCTGTAAATAATAGCTCAGCTCCTACTCTCCTTACTGGTAATATCCAGCTTAGTGGACGACAGCTGCTTGTTGATGGAGTTCCTTTTGTGATGAAAGGAATCTGCTATTCTCCTATTAAAAAAGGAATGATGTATCCTGATGGGCTCATTACATTGAATCCCACTTCTGACGACCTTGTAACCATTGAGAAAGATTTTCAAATGATGCAGCAGGCAGGCATTAATACCATACGAACTTATTTGCCTATCACGAATGCTGCCATTCTCGCACTTTTAAATAAATACCATCTTCGAACGATTGTTCCGATTTGTCCAAGTTGGGATTGTTATCAAGACTTAGATACAATTACAAAAAATGTGGAGCTATTGAAAAACGAGCCTTCAACGCTGATGTGGGAAATTGGGAATGAGTGGAACATCAATCATTTTTATACTTACAATCCGGGAACAGCCAACCAAGATCAAGGGAGTAACAATCTTTCGGAGCAGCAATGTTTGGATTTGATTCAAACGGTTGCAAGCTTAGTGAAAGAGCATGATGGTGTTCATCCTGTTAGTTGCGATATTGGTTGTCCTCCTGTGAGATGCAACGCGCAGAACAATGGTAATAGTTCTGGGTATAACGATGCTGATTATCAATTGCTACCAAATTGTGTTGATATGGTTGGCGTGAATGTTTATTACGGACTTAACT
>VHCR01000229.1 GCA_016871655.1 Verrucomicrobiota bacterium | reverse complement strand
GATCGAAGCGCTATCCGAAGATAACGTGAGATCTGAGAACGCAGTTCTAAGGAAAAAGAGCAAGCTTATCGCGTGCCCTTTTCAATTTAATACACTATAAATTACATTCATGACTGCAACACAAATCATTGATGAAATAAAAAGGATCACGCCTGAAGAGCGTGAGCAGGTATCTCTGTTTTTGATGCAGTTTGATGTTGCTCTTTTTTCAAAAATGAAAAACTCCATGGAAGCTCATTCATTTCATCATGCTGATGACTCTGTGGTAGAAGAAGCCTCTGAACGCATTCTTAATCGTCATGCTTCTCTTTTAAAAAAACTTGCCTCGTGAGAACTCCAGTTTTTTTAACTCAACGCCAAATTGAGCAACTGCATTACCAGACTATAAGCCGCTTTGGAGGACATCATGGAGTTCGCGATAAGGCGCTTTGGGAAGCTGCTATTCAACATCCCATTCAGGTCTATCTCTACACTCAAGGGGACCTTTTCGATATTGCTTCAGCTTATACCTATCACATTGCTCAAGCTCAAGCATGCCTTGATGGCAATAAGCGCACAGGGATAGCTGCTGCTTTACTTTTTTTAGAAATTAATGGCATATCCACAAATTTTGATTCTCTGCGGCTCTATGATGTCATGATTGCCATAGCAGAAAAAAGAGCAACAAAAGAAACGCTGGCACAATTACTACGTCGATTGTGTTGTTAAAAACAATTCTCTTTTTTCTTCAACCTGTAACCTGTAACCTGTAACCTGCTAAGAATGCCTAAAGATCCTTCCCTAAAAAAAATTCTCCTCATCGGTGCCGGCCCCATTGTTATTGGGCAAGGATGTGAATTTGATTATTCGGGAGTGCAAGCGTGCAAAGCGTTAGCGGAAGAGGGCTACGAGGTCGTTCTGGTCAATTCGAATCCAGCAACGATCATGACCGATCCGGAGTTTGCTCAGCGAACGTACATTGAGCCGATCACGCCAGAGATCATTGAAAAAATTATTGAGCGCGAAAAACCAGACTCGCTGCTTCCAACGCTTGGAGGTCAAACCGCTCTCAACGTCTCAATGGAACTCGAACGACGCGGTATTTTAAAAAAACATAACGTTCGCCTCATCGGAGCTAATGCCGATGCGATCCGACGCGGAGAAGATCGTTCTATTTTTAAAAAACTGATGCAGGAAATTGGATTGGAAGTGGCGAGCTCTGCCATCGCTCACACTTTAGAAGAAGCCCTTGCTGAAGCAGATCGGATTGGAATTTACCCGCTCATCATTCGCCCTGCCTTCACGCTGGGCGGCGCTGGCGGGGGCATTGCACGCAATCGCGAAGAGCTTGAAACAATCGCACGCCACGGTCTCGATCTCTCACCAACAAGTGAAATCCTCATCGAAGAGTCACTGCTCGGTTGGAAAGAATTTGAAGTAGAAGTTATTCGAGACTGCGCCGACAACTGCATCGTGATCTGCTCGATTGAAAACGTTGATCCGATGGGCGTCCACACGGGAGACTCAATCACCGTCGCCCCCATTCAAACGCTGACAGACAAAGAATATCAACGGATGCGTGACGCCTCGTTTGCCGTCATTCGCGCAGTTGGCGTGGAAACCGGCGGCTCCAACATTCAATTTGCGGTTCACCCAAAAACGGGACGAATGATCGTCATCGAAATGAATCCTCGCGTCTCACGCTCTTCAGCACTGGCTTCCAAGGCGACTGGTTATCCAATTGCAAAAATTGCAGCCAAGCTTGCTGTCGGCTATCGCTTGGACGAGCTCAAAAACGATATCACCAAAACAACGACAGCTTGTTTTGAACCAACGATCGATTACTGCGTTGTTAAAATTCCTCGCTTCACGTTTGAAAAATTTCCACTCGCTGATGCCACCCTCACCACGCAAATGAAAAGCGTGGGTGAAGTCATTGCCCTCGGCCGTACGTTCAAACAGTCACTGCAAAAAGCACTCCGTTCACTCGAAACAGGCCGCTTCGGCCTTGGCGCCGATGGACGCGATGTAGAGCCTCGTCGTGAAGATGGAAGTTGGGATCTCAAGACAATCGAGCAAAAGTTGCGCGTTCCTTGTGCAGAACGAATCTTCATGGTGCGCTATGCTTTTCTTGCAGGGCTTTCCGTTGATGAGATTCATGAGTGGAGCGGCATTGATCCTTGGTTCTTGCATAACATTCTGGAATTAGTTCAAGAACAAGAAGAATACCACACTCATCCTGACCAGATTCCGTTGCTCCGTGCTAAAAAATTAGGCTTCTCGGATCATCAGCTCGCTTTCCTCTCAGGACGGCCTGAGGATGAGATCCGCGCTGAACGCAAACAGAAAAAAATTCTTCCAACTTACCGCCTCGTTGACACCTGCGCCGCAGAGTTTGAAGCCTCGACGCCTTATTATTACTCGACCTACGGCGAAGAAAATGAAACGCGGGGCAGCGATAAAAAGAAAGTCCTGATTCTCGGTGGCGGACCTAATCGCATTGGCCAGGGAATTGAATTTGATTATTGCTGCGTGCATGCGAGCTTCGCATTACAAGAAGCCGGTTACGAAACGATCATGGTCAATTCGAATCCGGAGACTGTTTCGACTGATTACGATAGCAGTGACAAACTTTATTTTGAACCGCTCACTCTTGAAGATGTCCTCAACATTTATGAACGTGAAAAATGCGATGCAGCGGTCGTTCAGTTTGGCGGACAAACTCCGCTCAACCTCGCAGCAGCGTTGCAAGCTCGAGGCGTGACGATCATCGGAACACAACCGCAAGACATTGAAAAAGCAGAAGATCGGAAACGCTTTTCGGCCATGATTAATAAGCTAGGACTCCGACAAACCCTCGGCGAGACGGCGATTGATGAAACGGAGGCTGTTGCCATCGCAGAGAGAATTGGTTATCCCGTTTTAGTTAGACCCTCCTTTGTACTTGGCGGTCGCGCCATGGAAATTGTTTATACTGAATACGACCTTCGTCGTTATATCAAAGCGGCTGTTGCCATCAGCCCTGAGCGCCCC
>VHCR01000228.1 GCA_016871655.1 Verrucomicrobiota bacterium | reverse complement strand
AATTTATATACCAATGACGGATGAATTTTAGGAAAATTATACGCAGGAATTTTTAGCGCTAGTAAGGCGTCAGAGCGCGCTGCTACCGAGGTAACAGTAGCGATGACAACGCTGCTAGCGCTAAAAATAACGAGTAGAAATTCCTAAAATTCATTCGTCATTGGTATAATGTACTAGAGCAAATGCTCAAAAATCATCGCTAGCTTCTGCCTCATCTGGGCACGTGGGACAATCGCATCGATCAGACCATGCTCAAGTAAAAACTCTGCTGTTTGAAATCCTTTGGGAAGCTCTTGATGAGCGATTTCGCGAATGACACGTGGTCCAGCAAAGCCGATCATGCTTTTCGGTTCTGCGAGGATAATGTCTCCCAATGTTGCAAAACTCGCTGTAACTCCGCCCATCGTTGGATTCGTCAGGACCGAAATGAAAGGAAGTTTCGCAGCAGCATGACGAGCGAGGGCCCCGCTCGTTTTTGCCATTTGCATTAAACTAAAAACACCTTCGTACATCCGCGCACCGCCGGAGGCAGAGACAATGACGACTGGTTGTTCTGCTTGTGTTGACTCTTCGATGATAGCCGTGATTTTTTCTCCAACTACCGAGGCCATGCTTCCTCCTAAAAATTGAAAATCCATCACGGCAATTCCAAACGGACGACCTTCAATGGCTCCATTTCCTGTCACTACAGCATCTTTTTCTCCTGTTTTTTTCTGATAGGAACGCAATCGCTCCTCGTAAGCAGCAACGCCTTTGAATTTGAGGACATCAGTTGATTGCATGAAAGCATTTGTTTCCACAAAAGAACCTTCATCAACAAGATTGGCAATGCGGTCACGAGCAGAAAAAGAAAAATGATACCCACAAGCAGGACAGACGCGGAGATTTTGTTCCAAGGCTAAATGATGAATCATCTCACTGCAGTCAGGACACTTGGTCCAAAGGCCTTCTGGCATCTCGCGCTTCCGTTGAGAACCAAACTTCAAGGAGGGTCGTTTAAAAATGGTCATACTGATAGGCTGTAGGCTATAGGCTATAGTCTGTAGGGACCAGAAAAAAAAACGTTACCAGCAAAATCAGTGCGTTATATTTTTTTTGGCGAAGGCCTTACTTTGACCTACAGCCTACAGCCTTGCAACTGAGAAAAATTCAATTGCCTAAGCAAAAGAAAAAAATCTTTTTCAAAAATTGCATTCGCACGGAAAATCTACCTCGCTAAGGTCACTGCCCATATTTGATCAGCTCCAGCTTGTAATAAGACTTTTGCACATTCGTTCAAGGTCGCGCCGGTTGTGAGAACGTCATCAATGAGGAGATAGTTTCCATGTAATGAAGTTGCTCGGCGTAAGGCGAAGGCTCCTTCTAAATTGTACAAACGCTTTTCTCGACCCGATCCTGCTTGGTAGGAAGTTGGTGAGGTTCTTTTGAGAACCGATTGAAGAGCGAGATTTCGAAATTGTGCGACTTGTCGAGCTAGTGGTAACACTTGATCAAATCCCCTCTCTCGCTCGCGCAAAAAATGGAGTGGGACCGGCACGACGGCCACAAAATCAATACCGCAGAGTCGCTCATCCTTCAACGCTTTGACAATAAGCTGCTGCAGCAATGGTTTTAAGCTTTGATCACGACCATATTTGTAGCGAGCGATCAACTCTTGCATGAGGCCCCGATAGTGAAACGCGCTGACAGCTGCCACAAAATGGATTTTCCGATCGGCGCAATTGTTACAGATTTTTAAATCGAAATTGGGAAGAGGATGAGAACAAATGTCACAGCACGGTTTTGAAAGAGGTTCGATTTGATTCCAACAATCTTCGCAAAGAAATTCTTTTTCTCTTAATGCCTTCTGACACGCTGCACAATGCTGTGGATAAAAGAGATCACTCAGAGTGAGGAAAAAATTTTTGATCACTTGAAAAATGAATTAGTTTGTTGAGGTACCATTTTTTTAGGTTTAAGCAAAATCGTTGTCATTCCTAACGGCAGCAGTACGAGGAGACCGATCGGAACCATCCCATAAATTTGAAATGGCCCCCACCAAGGCAAGAGTTGAGAAAAATTTTCTCGAGTCACAGCATGGAAAAATTGTTGAGCAAAAATCCATCCTGCGTGCAAGCCGATGGCAAGCCACAATGATTCTGTTTGCACGGTGGCCCAGCCAAGAAGAAGGCCTAACAAAAAGAGAGTCACAAATGCTCCAACAGCTAACGGCCAATCGGACCAAGGAGCATCGTGATGAAGGAGCAAAGAACAACCACTCCACCAATGTATTGCCGATTCTTTGAAGTGAGAGAGATTGAGAAAATGAACTCCTGCAAAAAAGAAAGCCACTGTAACAACCGCCATTCCATTTGTTAAAAAGCGTCGGCATAATCCTAAAAGGAGGCCACGAAATAAAAACTCTTCTAAAAAAGCAACGGCAAGAGCTGTGGTTATAATTTTAAAAATGATCTTTGCTGAACAAAATCCTTCAAAAGAATACCAGTGGAAGCCCAGAAAAACAGCTTCTAGGAGCCATATCGGAAAAAGAGCTAAAATGACGCCTTTGAAAAAATCAGTCTCAGCGTGGTGATTTGGATAAAGCGAAAGATCGGAGAGGCGTTCAATTTTTAGAGAGGCAATAGTGGGCCAGAGTAAGACCAAGGCTACAATCTGAATCGTGCGAGAGACGTAGCGATGAAATGGCATCTGCTGCACGGAACTAAGCAGCGAACTCATCATTCCAAAATGATCTGCCGGCAAGAGGAGGATCATTTTGTAAAAAAGCGGCGCTAGTAGAGCTCCGATGAACACTGAAAGAATAAGATAAAGAAAAATTTTTATCAGAGAGGTCACGAATTTAGGCTATAGGCTTTAGGCAAAATAAGTCAACTTGCATCAAGTGCACAAAACGGAAATATCATGGTAGAGGGTGTCTTGAAAAAGCTAAAATCGCGCATTACTGCGTCGCTGTGATGCTCGCCTTCGTCGAGTATTACTTATACACTCCTCGGCTCTGCTTCTCGCTCCTTGTACT
>VHCR01000227.1 GCA_016871655.1 Verrucomicrobiota bacterium | reverse complement strand
CACGATTGAAGCTGTTGGATTTTTTCTAAAAATTGTTACCAATCCAGGTCAGAATGAAAAAACAGGGTTGCCTGAACAAATAAAATATCATTACCTGCCCAATAAAAGTCCAGAGCAGATCAAAGAAGATGCTCTGGCATTGCATCAAAAATATCCCAGTGCCAAGTTTTTTCTTCACAGTCAAATTATGAAGAAAGCTTCTGGAAAGGATCTGGCGGCTCTCAGCAGAGATGGAGAGCTTGACACAGATCCTAAAAGTAAACCGTTTAAAAATATAGTTCACGGAATCTATTCTTTTCTCGCTGCAGCCCGTCCTAGAAACTTTGTACATCGAGATATCAAGCCAGGAAACTTGGTGTTTGATAAAGCAACTGGCCGATTAACTGTCATCGATCCGACTTCGGGACGTCATTTAGCAAACCGAAATAAAGCCCTCGCGAGAGCAAGCAATTCTCTTTATACTCGCCCTACTATGGACGACCCCAGGAGGAGTAGTGCTAGTTTTGTAAGTAGAGATACGATGGGAGGCACAAACGGCGCCATATTTCGTTCAACTGTTCCGCCAATAATTCAAGGAGCAGGCCAAGCGGACACTCAAGCTCAGGCTGAAGGGATTGATTCCAGACCAAGTGAAGGAAGACCTTCGAATAGGGATACAATGAGTGGAATAATAGGTACAACAATTTACTATGCTAATCCCGAGGCAGCAACGCCTGTGGGGCAATTAGAGGAGAAAGAATACGGTGCTGAATTTGACTGTTTCAGCACAGCAATGACATTGTTGACACTCATTAATAAAGATGATTTTTCAAAATATACCAGAGAACAATTTCGTAACGAGACGGTTCCAGAGCTCGATATGAATAGGTTGGCACAACCAAGTGACGCTGAGTCTAAAATATATTTAGACAAATATTTAGACTGGATTAAAGATAGTAGCACTGGCACGAGTGAGACGGCTAAAATATTAGAAGCCAATCCTGATTTTAAAACATGTCTGCAACTCCTCTTTGAAGCCTCAGCAGGGGGAGATGCAGGTGAAAAAGCCTTTGCAAAACTTGCTATTGATCCTTACATGGTTTCCTGTGCAGCAGCTTCACTGCAAACAACAGCAACAGCCTAAAACCCCAGTCGCATTTTCTCTCACATGGATCAACTCTCGACAACACCTTATTTTCAATTGTTGCTCAATTTTGCTCGAGTCTTTAAGCCCGACATCACGCCTGAAGAGCTCGATCAAGAAAATGGAATTGTCGAATTGACCGCAGAACCTTTTGTGGTGCGCTTTTTGCCTCACCTGCATGATAAAAAAGAAACTGCTTACGAGCCTGATGCGATGATCATAGAACTCGATCTGATGCGACTTCACTTGGAACATCATGATACGGATCACGATCGGTTTTTACTCCTTCATCAATTCAACGCTACAAGCTATCGCGCCATTGGTATCATTGCCTTTATCAGCGATGACCTCATGTTGTCTCTCAGCAAAACAATTTCTCTTGCCGCCCTCACTGAGAAAGAGCTCACCATCGAAGTCGGTGAACTTCTTCAAGCTGCGCACAAACTCTATGAAGAGTGGAATCACTCAACTATTACTCCGTTGGAAAATAAGCCTTGATCATTGGGATCTAATAAAAAACTAATGAACTGGCACCAAAATATGCATTATCCGGAACGGACCCCTTTTCTGACCCCTTTTTTTTAGCATGAAACTTTCATTGTTCTTTTTTTTACTGACCGCAACTCTTGGGCTATCTTCCGAACCACTCTCACTGGGAGCTGCTGCACCTCAAGTCAAGACACTGGATCAAAATGGAAAAGCGATTTCTTTCGCAGATTTCTATGCCAAAGGCATCACGCTTGTTTATTTTTATCCTAAAGCGGAAACACCAGGATGCACGGCAGAAGCATGTTCGTTGAGAGATTCCTACGCAACACTGCGCGATCGTGATGGAAAAGCGATTCAAATTTTAGGAGTCAGCAGAGACAAGCCCGAGGCACAAAAAAAATTCCAAGAGAAACATCAACTTCCATTTACTCTCATTCCAGATCAAGATGGAACAGTGGCAAAAGCTTTTGGGGTCACTCTCATTCCTGTCATTGGTCTTACAAATCGCCAATCATTTCTCGTCAAAGATGGAAAAATTTCCTGGTCCTCGCTAAAGGCCGAAACAAGTGGCGCAGCGCAGGAAGTACAAAAAGCATTGCAGTCTCTGCAATAGCTCTATTCAAAGATAACATGACGAAATGACAACGTAGTCTTTCGCTAAAAAGAACAAGTCAATTGGTTGTAAGTTCTAAGTAATTTGACTATATGAGCCAAACGCAGAAGTTTTTTTAGTAGCGCTTAAAATTTTTTCTGCTATGGCACCAAAGTATGCATTATCCGGAACCGACCCCTTTTCTTTTTTGTCCGTTCACTTAACTGGAGAGACATTGGCAAATGGTGTTGAGCAATGGGGTCAGTACCAGACAATTTGCAGACGTAGTCGCAAATTTCGGGACTGACCCGCTTGCTCCGGAAGTTATCTTCTTTGAAGTATCCATTCTATTCAACTGATGCGATTTTTTGCCAACTCCCTTACAAAAAAACGCTCACAAATGCCCCTAGCGCTTCGTTTGTTGAGGGGGGTGCTATGATGACACCCGGAAAGTGAAATTTTCGATTTTTTGAAAATCGTTCTCTTTATCAAATTTTTGTGATAAAAAACAAGGCTCTCGCCATAGCCTCATTTTGATTTCTTCTCTTATAGAAATTCTAAAAATAGCCTGCTCTTGGGAGAGTTTCTTCCAAAAGGGGGGCTTTGTTCAAAAGCTGGGCGGTAAAGGCGATCGATTGAGTAAAGAACGATTCCGAAAAAACTAATGCTATGGCACCAAAATATGCAATATCCGGAACCGACCCCTTTTGTAGCGCTTAAAATTTTTTCTGCTATGGCACCAAAGTATGCATTATCCGGAACCGACCCCTTTTCTTTTTTGTCCGTTCACTTAACTGGAGAGACATTGGCAAATGGTGTTG
>VHCR01000226.1 GCA_016871655.1 Verrucomicrobiota bacterium | reverse complement strand
ACCAAAATATGCATTATCTGGAACTGACCCCTATGCTAAATCATTGATTTATGTCATCGCGTATTTCTTCTTCGGATCATTTACCTGTGATCGCGTTGCCTGACACTGAAGCTTCCATGCCTCCGCCAAAATCGGTTGCGGCATTGCGAGTCATTTTTGATTCTTCTTCTCACCAAAATCTTTTGGCTGCTGCCGAAAAGGCGAAAAGTCATTTTGAGACGCTTGCTACAAGTGAAAATATCCCATCAGCTGTCACCGGAAAAATTATTCTCAACGAAAGATCAGCAGCAAATAATTTCTCTGCGAGCGCCCTCAACGCGAAGAACCAGGCTATTCCGATTATTAATACGCTGCGTTACCAATGCCACGATCAGGAATTATTATCAACCGTTGCTGCATTAGAATTGCGATTGAAAAGATCGACCGAACAAGCAGTAAAAAGTTCTACCGATGCGGCAGCAGCAACGCAGAAACAGGCCGTTCAAATTGATGCGAAGAGCGCTGCTTTTCATGCCGCTGATGCGCAATTAGCCTTAGCTCAACTAAAACAGTTAGAGCCTCAGTGTTCTGCACAAACCTCTCAAGGAATAGAGAGTGATCTGAAAAAAGCGGCGACCAATTATCAACAAGCCTCAAAGGAATTGAGCTTCTTACTAAAAAAAGTCTCTTCTGATATTGAAGTAGCAACAGACATCGATATCGACTCCCTCGACTCAAACGGAGAGACAAGCGAAACCACGAGCAAAATCGATGCAGAGGATGAACCCCCTGATCTTGGCAATGGCACGTGGAGAGAAGTGAGTGACGAAGAGGCTGCGCTGCAGCATCAACAATATTTGAAATGGCAAGCTTCTCTTGACAAGCTTCTCTTCAAAAAATAGTAGAGCCGATGTAGCTGGAGGAATGAGGATTTAGGAACCGACGAGGCCTCTGACTCGACTGCTGAAGGAGCTCCAGGAATAGCGGTGTTGTTATGATGATTCTCTATTGACTTTGATATTAAAGTTGTTATCTTTCTTCTCCCTCTATGAAACTATCTCGTTATTACTCAATGGCCTTTCCATTCTTTTTGGGAATATTAAGCTGTTTTTTATTTAAATCTTCCCTTGTCGCACAGGTACCTACCACTCTGACAAGTTGTCGGGACGTAACCGTTTATCTTCCTCAGGTCCTTGAGCTACCATTCACACCAGGAGGGAAAGTAGAAGATCCGTGCGACGATATGCGTACAACTTATAAAATACAAGTTGCTCCTGTTAAGATGTCAACCAATGAGAAGATTCATTTTTCACTTGTGACCAATGATACTGGTCTCCAACAAGAGCATCCTTTCTATACTCCAGATGGCATCCATTTTGTGAATTACGAAGAAATGAATTTTTCTCGAGACCAAGAAGGTTTTTGGACACCAACTTTCCAGAAAAATATTTATGATAGCACTTCTCAAAAGCTGCTTTTAACAGTAGATGATATTTATGCAGTGCAAGATCAATATGGTGGCTATCTTGGCTCCCTTCTGCCTCCTGCCCCTTATGATAACCTTGATCTCTACGCCTCTGCTCAGGTCATGTTAATTTCACAAAACGTGGAAGGATCAACGAATATTTATTTTGATATCTTCCTTCCTACTGGAACGGTTGAAAACAACTGCGAAAACTCAATGGCAGTAGTCCATGTAGAAGTACCTATCGTGATCACAAAAAATTAATTTTTATTTCAAGGCAATCATGATGCCTTGAAACTCCTTAAAAAAAGGCAGTTCAGAGCTACTGAGCTGCCTTTTCTTTTTTAAAACTTCTTTGCTGAATTTACTTTAGGCTGCAGCCTGCAGCCTGTAAGCTGGTGCTCTCCCTATGTCTGAATCCGCAAAGCCCAAAAAACTTTCCTTCCCTCAACTCCTACTCGCCGCTTGGCGGCCGTATCGCGATCTCACGGCTTTTTTAAAACCTTATCGCCTGCGTCTTGTCATGGGCCTGCTCGCTGGCATTGGTTATGCCGGAGCGAATGGGGCTGTCCCGCTCATCATTAAAAAAGTAGGCGGTTCTGTTTTTTCTCCAACACAATTGCTCAGCGGAACGGCACCGAGCAGCGATCGTGATATCAAAGAAGTCCTTTGGATCTGCCTGCTGGTGCCTGTCGTCATGTTGCTTCGCAGCCTTCTTTCTTACACCAACACTTACTGCCTGACGTGGGTCAGCTTAAAAGTCTTGCGTGATATTCGTCGTAAAGTTTTTGGTCACTTGATGGAGCAGTCGCTCGATTTTTTCAATCGCTCACAATCGGGACGCCTTCTCTCACGGGTGATCAATGACACCCGCGTCGCTCAGGAAGCCCTTGTCGGGATCACGGGCGACATCATCAAAGAACCGCTCACCGTTATCACGATGGTCTACGTCTTGATGCGGATTGATTGGAAATTTAGCTTCGTCACGCTTTTTCTTTTCCCCATCTGCCTCGTGCCGCTGATCATCTACGGCCGCAAGGTGCGCAAGGCCGGTCGGGCCGAAGAAAATGAGGCCGGTATTATGTCTGTTATTTTGCAAGAATCGTTCGCAGGCATTCGCGTTATTAAATCGTTTGCACGGGAACAATTCCAACTCGATCTCTTTGACAAATCGAGTGAGACTCAATTCAAATCGAGCCTCAGCGTTCAAAAAAGTTCAGCGATTGTCCAACCGATGATTGAGACAGTCTCAGCCTTTGGTGTCTCGCTCGCTCTTTTCTACGTCTACTTCGGCCATCTCGGTTTGGGAAAATTCATGGCACTCATGGCTGGTATGTTTTTACTTTATGAACCGGTCAAAAAAATCAGCCGCATTCATTTAGTCCTTCAAAAATGTTTGAGTGCTTCGACGAGTATTTTTGAATTGCTGGCCACCAAGCCGACGATCGTCGACGCTCCCGAAGCTTGTACACTCCCAGAGCGTTGCCAAGGCCGCCTGGAACTGCAAGAAGTTTCATTTCACTACGGTGTTCAAGGAGCCACCGCCGCTCTAGAAAATGCCAACCTCGTCATTGAGCCAGGAAAAA
>VHCR01000225.1 GCA_016871655.1 Verrucomicrobiota bacterium | reverse complement strand
AAGCTTCGGGGCAACCTTCTCCTTGCGAGGTCGTAAAGCTTGTCAATCGCCAGCTCTATCCCGATATGAAAGAGGATATGTTTATTAGTATGGCGTACGTCACGATTGACCAGATTAACAACACGGTTCAATTGGCGCGAGCAGGGCACGATGCCCCACTTTTTTATCATGCTAAAGATGCCATCGTAGAAAAACTCAATCCCAAGGGAATGGCGGTTGGTATTGATAGTGGGGAGGTTTTTGATAGGTTTTGCACGGATTTTTCATTTCATTTTGAATCGGGAGATTGCCTTTTGCTTTATACCGATGGAGTCACGGAAGCCTTAAATGCCGACGGACGTGAGTTTGGAATCGAACGTTTGATTAGCTGCCTCAAAAAAAATGCAACTCAAAGTGCAGCTGAACTTCTCAAGACATTAACGGGGGAAGTTCAAAATTTCGTGGCTCACCAACCGCAATACGATGATATAACCTTAATAGCAGTTCGGAAGCTTTAGCTCGCAAATTTCATACTAATCCTGCTACGGCTTGCGAAACCCTGATGGATACAGCGTCAGGCTCGGATTACTCCTCGAGCGGTATGGAGAATACAGCCGTCGTCGTAACCCATCGCCTTCCTTTTCTACATCAGGATTCGCGGCGCCTCGCGACGAATCAGTATGAAATTTGCGGCTTAGGTCTTTAGCAATGGCATTCTTAAAACAATAGAAATTGCAATTGAAGTGATTTTGAGGAGTTGACCGCTGCTTTGGAGTTTGTAGAAAAGAACTTTTTTGAATCATTTTGCCTTTTGTGTTAAAATGGGCGAATATCTCCCTCTGAACTTCTCACCCCTCAACAGCTGCATCAGTAGCAATTCAAATTTTTTCTCAGTTACATGAAACACACAGATCATCATTCTTCTCATCACCATCACCATGACGGTGACTGTTGTCACCACAAGCATCCTGCGGCAGAGGCAGCAACAGCTTCTCACGAGGTAGCGACTCCTGCTCCTGAGGTGCAGGATCCCGCAGCCGCTCTACAAGCGGAAGTAAACAAATATCGTGATCAATCGCTCCGAGCTGCGGCAGATTTAGAAAACTTTCGGAAACGCATGGCGCGCGAGAAAGAAGAAGCTATCCGTTATGCTAATGTCTCGTTGTTAGAAAAATTAATTCCGATTTTAGATAATTTTGAATTGGGTCTCGAAGTTGCAAAAACAGCTTCTGATGGCAGTGCAGCGAGCATTGCGCAAGGTCTTTCGATGGTGCAACGCCAGTTAGCTGATTTTATCAAAGATCATGGAGTGACCGCTGTGGAGGCGGTTGGGCAACCCTTTGATCCAAAACTCCACGAGGCCATCGGACATGAACCGCACGCTCAAATTTCGGAAGGAAGTGTGATTAGCCAAGTCCGACGTGGATACAAGCTTGTAGACCGCTTGATACGGCCTGCGGCGGTGATTGTGAGTAAGGGGGATCCAGGCTATAGCCTATAGCCTGTTTTATGAGTAAACGCGACTACTACGAAATTCTGGGTGTCTCACGTACAGCCGAGCAAGAGGAAATTAAAAAGGCTTATCGCAAGCTAGCTGTCAAGTACCACCCCGACAAAAATCCTGGTGATAAAAAAGCAGAAGAACTTTTTAAAGAGTTAGCCGAAGCTTACGATGTTATTGGAAATGCTGAGAAGCGTTCGGCCTACGATCGCTTTGGGCATGCGGCGTTTCAAAATGGTGGTGGAGGACGGGCTGGTGGTTTTCATGATCCGTTTGATCTCTTCCGCGAAATGTTTACGGGACAAGGTGGGGCTGGTGCTGGCATTTTTGAGCAATTCTTTGGTCAGGCTCAGGGAGGAGCTCAGCAAGGTGGGAGGCAACGTGGTTCCGATCTTCGCTATGATTTAGAAATCACGCTGGAAGAAGCTTTCACAGGGTGTGAAAAAGAAATTGAAATTAGCAAGCTAGATACCTGCGGTGACTGTGATGGTTCCGGAGCGGCAGAGGGTGGTAAAGCAAAAACCTGCTCACTCTGTCATGGACGCGGTCAAGTGGCGATGGCACGTGGCTTTTTTCAAGTTGTCCAACCGTGCCCTCAATGTCATGGAGCAGGACAGACCATTGATAAGCCATGCAAAAAATGCCATGGCGAAGGGTGTGTTGAAAAAACATCGCAGATCAATTTAAAGGTTCCATCAGGTATTGAGCATGGTTCGCGCTTGCGGTCGGTAGGCGCTGGAGAAGCGGGGGTGCGTGGCGGCGGCAAAGGGGACCTCTACGTCATCATCCATCTCGAAGAACATCCAATTTTTAAACGCGATGGTATTCACTTGTATTGCCAAATTCCGATTCCTTTTGTCGTGGCGGCGCTTGGAGGAGAGGTTCAGGTTCCTTCGTTAAAAGGCCCTGTCGCTTTAAAAATTCCAGCCGGAACACAAAGCGCCTCCTCGTTTCGTCTCAAAGGTCATGGAATGCCCATCCTACAAAGCACTGCCAAGGGCGATCTTCATGTGCGCGTCGAAGTGGAAGTTCCCACCAAGCTGAACGGAGAACAGCGAGAAGCCCTCGAGCATTTTTCTCAACTCTGCGGAGAAGAAAATACTCCACTGCATCGAAGTTTCATGGAAAGACTGAAGGACGTTATAGGTGGTAGGTTGTAGGTGTTGGGTTAAAAGTTTAAGTTGAAGTTTTGAGGTCATTGCGTTGCAATGGGAGTAGTAGAATTCTAAAAAATTTGAAATTTTTATTTTTGCTATAGGCAAGAATCAACTTAAACTTAAACTTACAAACTATGCACACACTACCACCACTCCCTTTTGCTGCGAACGCGCTAGAACCTTCAATCGATGCTAAGACGATGGAGATTCATCATGGAAAACATCACGCTGCCTATGTTGATAATTTGAACAAGGCGCTCAAAGATCTTCCTGAGTTAGCTCCCAAGCCAGTCAACGAGCTCATTGCTAATCTCAGTATTGTTCCGGAGGCTGTTCGTACGATGGTGCGCAACAATGGTGGAGGGCATTCCAATCACACCTTCTTTTGGCAACTCCTCACGCCAGGTGGCGCCACG
>VHCR01000224.1 GCA_016871655.1 Verrucomicrobiota bacterium | reverse complement strand
TGCCCCGGCGTGTCAATAAACGTAATAGGATGCCCATTTTTTTCAATCATGTAGGCTCCCATGCGTTGGGTAATACCACCAACTTCTCCCGCAGCAACCTTAGTCCGACGAATTGCATCGAGCAAAGAAGTTTTGCCATGATCAACATGCCCCATAAAAGTAATGATCGGAGCCCTTGGAATAAGCCCTTCACTTTCTTCTTCAGCAGGAGAAGGCACCGGCGGCTCAACAACAGAAACTTCAGTTTTGTGCAAACCTCCCCCAGCAACTCGTTTCTCGCGTTCAAAAATAAATCCGTAGCGCTCGCAAAGCTTCGTGGCAACATCAGGTTCTACCGACTGGTTGATATTGGCGAAGATATTCATCTCCATCAAATCATGAATCACCTTAAACGGTTTGATGTTCATTTGAGCTGCCAACTCTTTGATCATGATTGGCGGCTTAATGTGAATCACTTTTTTCCCTTCGGAACCTTCTTCGTGAAGAACAGGATCCTGCACCTCTTCAAGCGAGCTGACAACGGGCTCTAGGACAGGAGCCTCTTCTTTCGTAGCACCAATGCGTGGAAGAATTTTGCGTGTCGGCGCTGTTCGTTGAGGACGGGCCTCTTTTTCTTCAATAAGGGAGAGCGTTGGAAGAATTTTTATTTCCCTTGGCTGCAGTTTTTTTTCGTCACTTTTAGCTTTGACTGCTTCTTTTTTTTCTCCCTTTCCCTTCATGCTTCGAGATATAGAAGCCTTCTCTCCAGCTTTTCCCTTGCTGAAAGAAGGCCTTGAGGTTTTAGAAGATTTTGAGGATGTATTTTTGGAAGCTGTCATTCAATTGAAAGGAAGAATCAGGAAAATTTAACCGCAAAGAACGCAAAAAGCGCAAAAAAAAGGTCTTTGAAAGTTTACTGCTAAAATATTTTTATTCTTTGCGTTCTTTTTAGTTAAATTTTTTTACTCTGCAGTTTCAGAACTAGCGCGGAGGTTCTTCGCTGTTTGTAAAATTTCTTCTGCTCTCTCAGCACTACAACCGAGTAGGTCTGCGATGTCGCTAGCATCAACAGTGACGACAACTTCTAACGAGTTCATACCGCCATCAGCCAAAATCTTAGCCTCAACCTCAGTCACTCCTAAAGCAGAAGCAAGTTGGTGGACTGCCCCAGCCATTTGTTGCTCGAAAACTTGAGCAGCCGTGCGGTCTTCTTGAATATCGAGTTCCCAACCGGTCAAACGCGACGTCAAGCGCGCATTTTGTCCACGTTTTCCAATCGCAAGAGCAAGGTCTTCCTTGTCGACGAAAAGATGCAAGATGTGAGCAGCTTCATCCACCTCAACATTCTTAATGCGAGTCGGCTTCAAGGCTTCTCGGATGAATTCTTTAGGATCTTCGTACCAACGAATGATATCGACTTTTTCGTTGTTGAGCTCGCGCACGATGTTTTTCACGCGGGCGCCCCGCACACCAACACAGGCGCCGACAGGATCGACTTTGTCGTTGGCGCTATAAACAGCAACCTTCGTCCGGAAGCCAGCCTCACGTGCGATCGCACGAATCTCAACCGTGTGATCAGCAATTTCACTGACCTCAATTTCAAAAAGACGCCGAATGAAATTAGGATGACTCCGTGAAAGGATGATTTCTGGACCGCGTCCCCCGTTTTCAACGGCAACAACGTAGGCACGCAAGCGATCCCCAATGTTGTACTCTTCGGTGCTGACACGTTCTTTTGAAGGCATCACGCCTTCAAACTTACCAAGATCAATGATCACATCAGAACGATCGAAACGTCGCACGGTTCCATTGACAATCTCTCCAGCGCGATCTTTGAACTCGTCATAGATCATGTTTTTTTCAATCTGACGAATTCGTTGTGTAATGGCCTGGCGAGCTGTTTGAGCAGCAATGCGTCCAAAGTCAGAGGGAGTCACTTCCACTTCAACTTCATCCCCAATGAGAGCGTCTCTTTTTACCTGCTTAGCACGTGCAAGAGTGATTTCTTCTTGTGGATTTGTCACTGTTTCTACAACAAGAGGCTTTGCAAAGGCACGAATTTGGCCGTTCTTAGGATTGATATCGATGCGAACTTCTCGAGAAATAGAAAAGCTTTTTTTGGCAGCAGCAATCAAAGCTGTCGAGATCGCCTCAATGAGCGCCTCACGCTTAATGCCTTTTTCGCGCTCGAGGTAATCGAGCATGGCGATAAATTCAGAGTTCATAACTTATAAATTTTTCCAGATGACTAAAAAGCTCTCTTCGTTAACAAAAGAAAGCCCTCAAAAATATATTGGGATTGATGAATATGAGGCTATATGAGCAAATGGTCAATGCAGAATGTTATAAACTCTCTATGACCTCAAAACAACGCGCTCAACTTCTTGTTCAAAAGTTTTCTGAACTTTACTCTGAAGCCCATTGCGAGCTTCATTATAATAGCCCGTTAGAACTTCTCGTAGCAACAATTCTCTCGGCTCAGTGCACCGATGTGCGAGTCAATCAAGTGACACCAAAACTTTTTCAACGTTGCAAAACCGTTGAGGATTACGCTTCTATTTCGCAAGAAGAATTGGAAGTTCTCATCCACTCAACCGGATTTTTCAGGAATAAAGCTAAAGCCATTCGCAACACGACCGCGACTCTTTTGGAAAAACATGCTGGAAAAATTCCACAATCCCTCGCGGAGCTCTCATCACTTCCCGGCGTCGGACGCAAGACAGCAAATGTCGTATTGAGTAACGCTTTCAATATTCATGAAGGTGTCGTGGTCGACACGCACGTCGGACGCTTATCCCAACGCTTAGGACTTGTACAGCATCATCAGCCAATCAAGATTGAACAAGATTTAATGAAACTTTTCCCACAAGAAAAATGGGGCATCTTAAGCCACTGGCTGATCTGGCATGGTCGCCGACGTTGCTACGCGCGACGTCCTGATTGCAAGGGGTGTGAACTCCGCGACCTGTGCCCGAGTGTCGATCAGCCAGATATAGTGTATTAAATTGAAAAGGGCATGTTAGAAGCGCTGAAATTTTTTCTTAGAACAAGGCCGAAGATCGAAGCGCTATCCGAAGATAAC
>VHCR01000223.1 GCA_016871655.1 Verrucomicrobiota bacterium | reverse complement strand
TGGTCTTTTTGTTTGGTACTTCGTGACCGAGCGTGAAGGACGTAAACGTTGGCTTGGGTTAATCCTCACGTTTCTCCTAGTGAGTTATTGCGTCGAGCTTGCAACACCTGCTTCCAAAAAAATCAGGCTCGGACTCGATCTTCGCGGAGGTACTTCTTTCTTACTCCGTCTGGTGCCGCAGCCAGGGCAGCAGATTACCACGGATATGCTGCAACAGGCTGTGGAAGTCATTCGCAAGCGTGTTGATCAATTTGGTGTTGGGGAGCCAGTGATTGCACCGCAAGGTTCTGAGCGAATTTTGGTGCAGATCCCAGGTCTTGATCCTGCACAGATTGAAGCGACGCGTGAGACGCTTAAGCGTGTGGCGAAGTTGGAATTTGCACAAGTTTATCCTGGCAATGAAACCTTGATTGCTCAGATAGAGCGAGGCGAGGCGCTCTTGCCGCCTGGTTATGAGATTAAGAGTTACGTGATGCCGAAACTTCCAAAAGGAGAAAAGATCGATGAGCAGTCTTTGCCTCGTCTGATTGTTAAAAAGACAGCAGATCTCACGGGTGACCATGTGACGAAAGCTTTTGTTTTCTTTGATCAAGGAGGATATGGCGTTTCACTTTCACTCGATAGCGAGGGTGCGACAAAGTTTTTTGATCTTACTTCCGCGCTCGCGCCAACGCGGGGACGTTTAGCTATTTTGTTAGATGGAAAAATTCAGAGTGCGCCCGAAGTCAGGAGCGCGATTGGAGGAGGTCAAGCGCAGATCACTGGGCACTTCAAAGAAAAAGAGGTCCGTGAGCTTGCTAGCGCTTTAGAAAATCCACTCCGCACGCCTGTTGAAATCGAAGAGACGCGGAGTGTCTCGCCGACACTAGGAGGAGATGCGATCCGCGCCGGTGTTCTCTCGGGCTTGGGTGGCCTCGCCCTCGTAATGCTCTTTGTGCTCTGCTACTACCGTTTGGCGGGTGTCGTGGCGCTTTTTGGATTGGGGATCAATATTATTTTGCTTTTTGGAATGATGACGCTTTTCCATTTTGTTCTGACACTGCCTGGAATTGCTGGAATTATTTTGACAATCGGTCTTGCGGTTGATTCGAACGTGCTGCTCTACGAGCGATTGCGTGAGGAGATGGCTGGTGGAAAGTCTCTCGGACCTGCCCTCGATGGGGCCTACAGCAAAGCATTCAGTGCGATCTTTGATGCTAACGTTACGACGCTCATTACCGCTGGAATTCTTTTCTGGCAAGCAACGGGGCCAGTCAAAGGGTTTTCGATTTCGTTGGTCTTGGGTGTCATCGCCTCGATGTTCTCAGCAATTCTTTTCACGCGCACCGCCTTCCGCTGGATGATGGTGAAGGGAGGATTGAAAAAACTGACGATGGCCAATCTTGCGCCGAAAAAAGAATTTCAATTTCTCAAACATCGCGTAGTTGCGGTTGGGCTCTCTCTGGCTGTACTCGTTGGGTCAATGGCAATTTTTGCAAAACGGGGAGCGAATAATTTTGGAATCGATTTCCGTGGTGGAGATCTTCTCGTTCTGGATGTGAAGCCAAGTCTTAAAATTGCTGAAGCTCGTGAAGCTTTGCTGCCACTTGGTTTAAAAGATGTCGCGTTGCAACATGAACAAGCTGGAGAGAAAGAGCTCCTCTCTATTCGCAGTCCCGAAGATACTTCGTTTAAAATTTTAAACGCTTTGCATGCTGCATTCCCTGATCGGAAGATGGTTCCAGAGCAACAAGAAAAAGTGGGGGGGCAAATCGGCTTGGAATTTGCTCGCAAAGCCTTCCTTGCACTGGGTCTCGGCATGTTAGGAATTTTGCTTTATGTTTCAGCTCGATTTGGACTTTCCTTTGCGATTGGAGCTTTGGTGGCGCTCTTGCACGATGTGATTATCACGGTGGGACTCTTTTCGCTCGTTGGAGGAGAGTTGTCACTCGTGATGGTCGGTGCTATTTTGACGATTGCTGGTTATTCGATCAACGATACAATTGTAGTTTATGATCGGATTCGTGAAGGACTTCGCCATCGCGAGACCGGGAGCATTGAAACGCTGATGAATCGCAGCATTAATGAAACCCTAGGCCGCACGATGCTGACAGGAGGACTCACATTCCTTTCAGTTTCAGCACTCTTCCTTTTTGGAGGAGCGGTGTTAAAAGATTTTGCTTTTGCGATCTTGCTCGGAATTCTAGTGGGAACTTACTCTTCCATCTTTGTCGCTTCTCCAATTGTGCTCTGGTGGTCAAAGTGGAGCGGAAAAAAATTACGGTAAGGAACAAGAAGAGAATGGCCGCAAAGGAATGCAAAGGCAAAGAAGAGAATAGCCACAAAAGAACACAAAGATTACAAAAGAAAGGACGATGAGGTAAGCAAAATTTTTTTTGTGATCTTTGTGTTCTTTTGTGGCTATTAATTTTATTTTATGAAATCGACAATCCTCGTTACAGGTGGCGCTGGATTTATTGGAAGCGCACTGATTCACGCATTGAATGAGCGTGGAGAAAAAAATATTTTGGTGACAGATGATATTCTCGAAGACGAGAAACAACATCACTTGAAGCCGCTGGCATATGAAGGCTATCTTTCTGCCGAAGAGCTTTTACAAAAAGTGGAGGAGGAGAGTGAAGAACTCTCCTCGATCAAAACAATTTTTCATTTGGGAGCTTGTTCCTCTACATTGGAAACAAATCGGGAGTATCTGATGAAAAATAATTTTGGATACACGAAGACCCTTGCAGAATGGGCGTTAGCGCGTGATGTCCGTTTTGTTTATGCAAGTTCTGCAGCCACGTATGGAGATGGAAGTCAGGGCATGAAAGATGGGATTGATAACATTGACTCTTTAAAACCACTGAATCTCTATGGCATGTCAAAACACCTTTTCGATTTGCATGCGCGCGATCAAGGGTGGTTCGATCGCATTGTTGGGATCAAATATTTTAATGTTTTTGGACCGAATGAAGGGCATAAAAAAGAGATGCGGAGCCTTGTTTGCAAGGCCTACGAACAAATTTTGGCAACAGGTAAAGTGAAACTTTTCAAAAGCTATCGTCCTAATTATCGAGATGGAGAGCAGCAGCGGGATTTT
>VHCR01000222.1 GCA_016871655.1 Verrucomicrobiota bacterium | reverse complement strand
TAAAAATCCGACCAGCGAACCCACAAAGAGAAGAAACACCAACATCAGAAACCACCAGCGCCAGTACCAGGGCGTCTTTGAAGATTTTTCCCAATTGTGGTGGTTCATGCCGAAAAAAGTTTAAGTTGAAAGTTTAAGTTGAAGTTTTTTGCGCTTCGCGGAATAAAGACTCTTAATTTTTGTCACAGACAAGTCGAAACTTAAACTTAAACTTTTCACTTAAACTAGCTGCATTTGCACCTGTCAAATACTTTGCATTTGACAGGTGCAAATGCAGCTACCGGCGGAGGGGCTCGAACCCACACACCCTTGCGGATACCAGATTTTGAGTCTAGCGCGTCTGCCAATTCCGCCACGCCGGCTAAAGGAAAAGAAAGAATAGCCAAAAAAAAACACAAAGAACACAAAAAAATTACGTTTTTAAGTTTACAAAATCTCTCACAATTGGCATGAAGGAGGCCTATGAAAAAAATCATTCTTACTCTCTCCCTCGTTACAGCAGTTCTTCTGATCATGACCGGTTGCAATACCATCAGCGGCATTGGTAAAGATGTTAGCTCGTTGGGTCGTGGAGTAGCCTCGGGGGCTAAAGCTATGGAGTAAAATCAATCGTAAAATTTTTTTACGAATCACGAATTGCGAACTTGCCTTGCCTAGCAAGGCAAGTGCTTTCTAGAATCATGTGATTACTGGAGTTCTTGCAGAACCCGCTGCTGGCGATGAAAAGCAAGGAGTCGGCGGCGCACAGCAGCGGAGTGTATATGGAAATACTCGAGCAGCGAGCACCGACGCGACGCTGCTAGTCGCGCCAGCAGTAGGGTTATGCAAGAACTCCACTGAACAGTAATTACATGATTGACCATTTATACATCCACATTCCTTTTTGTCCGAACATCTGCCCTTATTGTGCTTTTTATAAGGAGTCAGCAGGAAGGGAGCGCGTGGAAAAATTTCTTGAGGCGCTGCTCGTCGAGGTGAAATCTCACGCACATCAACTTCGCCCAGAGACAATTTTTTTGGGAGGAGGAACGCCAAGCGCCCTCTCGCCAACGCAACTCAATTTTCTTTTTGAAGGATTGCATCGCTTGCTTGATCTCTCGGCACTCCGCGAATGGACGATCGAGATGAATCCAGCGACGGTTGCTGCTGACAAAGCAAAATTATTATGGGACGCAGGCGTCAATCGCATTAGCATGGGCGTGCAATCGTGGGATGATGACGTGCTCAAGAAGCTCGGGCGCACTCACACTGCACAAAAAGCAGAAGAATCGTTCGTAATTCTTCGCGAAGCGGGTTTTAAAAACATCTCGATTGATTTGATTTTTGGAGTCCCCGATCAATCCCTCACCTCGTGGCAAGAAACACTAGAACGAAGTCTCCGTCTCGATCCTGAGCATCTATCAGCCTATGGGCTCACCTACGAAGAAGACACAGAATTTTTTCGCCTCTTGGGCCGCGGCGCGATGAAACAGAATGAAGAATTAGAGGCCGCTCAATTTGAAATGACGATGGATTTGCTAAGCAGGCATGGCTACCAACAGTATGAAGTTTCTAACTATGCTAAAAAAAATCACGACTCCTTGCATAATACTGCCTACTGGCTTGGAAAAGATTACCTCGGCTTAGGCCCTAGTGCTTTTTCCACCGTTGCAAGAAAACGTTGGCGAAACATTCGCGAAACAGGAATTTATACTTCGAGCACCATGAATGGCAAGACAGCTCGTGATTTTGAAGAGAATCTCTCTTCGGAAATACAAGCTTCTGAGCGCGCTGCTTTCGGCCTTCGCACACGTCATGGACTTTCGTTGGAACAAGGAAAAAAATGGCAGCAAGAATTAGAAAACATGGAGACTCATGGTCTCCTTCATAGCGCGCACGACCGCTGGCTCCTCACGCGACGAGGGAAGTTGTTGGCGGATACGGTAGGAGAAATTTTTGTGTAGAGCATGTTCCAAAATGTCTAAAATCGCGCATTGCGGCATCGCTGCGGTTCTCGCGTCATCGAGTATTTCCATAGAAACTCGTCGAAAGGTTTCCTCTTTGTGCTGCGAGCCTCGCTGCTTGCACTGCATCGGCTACAATAATTTTTAAAACGCTAAAATGGCCACAGTTTTATTAATACACTATAAGTACCAGTGGCGGGACTCGAACCCGCACTCCACTTTCGTAGAAAGGGATTTTAAGTCCCTTGCGTCTGCCATTTCGCCACACTGGCAATTGAGATAAGAAGGATAACCGCAAAAAAAAGAAAGGAAAGAATTAACCGCAAAGAACGCAAAAAACGCAAAAAAAAGTAACGAGTGGTGAGTGGCGGTTAATTTTTCTTTTCCTCCAGCTTGCTGATTTGAAGCTGCTCAATTCGATGCTTGTTCATCTTGAGGACTTCAAAACGAAAATTTTTCCAGGTCATCAACTCTCCCTCATGAGGCACATGGCCTAAATGATGAAGAAAAAATCCTCCTATCGTTTTATATCGATTTTCTTCCTCTTCCTCCTCTGCAAATAACATCCCAAGCGCTTCGCGCGCCTCTTCAAAATCAACTCCCGCATCTACGGTCCAACTATGCTGCGTCTTTTGAATTAATTTTGGATAATGTTGTTTCACTTCACGCTCTGGCAAGACTCCCACAATCGCTTCGAAGACATCTTTCACCGTCACAATCCCCTCCACAACGCCAAATTCATCGACGACAAGAGCCGTGTGCCGTTTTTTATTTCGAAACTCTTCGATTAATTGTGAAGCTTTGATGGTTGCTGGGACATAAAGAGGCGGTGCAATAACATCAGAAAGTTGTACTGAACCAGTTAAGGAAATATTAGCCCATAATGATTTCACAGAAACAATTCCTACAAGATGATCATGCGTTCCTTGAAAAACAGGAAATTCCGAATGCCCACTTTTTGTAATAGTACGCCAGTTATTTTCTTCAGCATCGTCGAGACTGAGCCAGGCAAACTCCGAGCGCGGTGTCATGAGGCCATCAACCGTTTGCTCATCTAAATCGAGAACGCCCTCAACCATCTTTTTTTCTGAAGCATTAAAAACACCTGTGTGTAAACCTTCGTCCATGATCTGAATGACTTCTTCT
>VHCR01000221.1 GCA_016871655.1 Verrucomicrobiota bacterium | reverse complement strand
CAGAGAAAAAGGTAGGAGATTTTGTGAATCTCGAAATTGAACGAAGCACTCAAATTGTTGTCGACGCTGTGAGAACTGCTGTGGAAGAGCAAGTGAGGTTATTGCTCCCGAATCTTGCTACAGTACATCAGCTGAAATTGGAAAACGAACTTGAAGAGATGATCAAATTACGTAGTCCCACTTTGTTGCCTCGCATAATGAACAATCGAGAGAATCACAAAAAACATTCCAATCAATTTGGTAACGGTCAACCCCTCTCCTAAAATAATCCAGGCCAGAAAAACGGTACTAATCGGCATGAACGCGGTTGCGAGCGCGGCATAAGCAGGGTCAACTTTTGCAACACCCGTTTGCCAAAAAAAGAAAAAGAGACCTGCAGCAATGCCAACTAAAACCATGCTCCAAACATCATAAGTTGTGATGCCATGCCACGCCGAGGCCGGCATAAAAGCGATAATCACGTAGAGAAGAGGAAGATTCGACAGCGTCAGACAAATCGAATTTGTAATCGGCGGAATTTTTGAAACAGGATAATATTTACTCAACGTGTAGTAAAGCCCCTCGGGAAGAAGCGCCGCAAAAACCAAAAGATTTCCGAAAAGAGCATGACGACTCTCAGCACCAAATGATTCAAAGTTAATTAGAATCAATCCTGCTACCGAAATCATAATCGCGATGAGCATCTGTGACGTTAGTTTTTGTTTAAAAAGAATCACGTTCAAACAAACAATAATCGCAGGGAGCAAGCTGGTGATGAGGCCAGCGCTATTTGCATTTGTCAAGCTCAGGCCGGTTAACATGAGCCAATTAAAAAAAAGCCCAGCTCCCACTCCTTTGGCCAACATAACAAGCCAATCAAGCCAAGTTAAATGAAAATCCCAACGCCTTCTCTCCCCTGATTTGATCAAGAAAAGAGACATGAATAAGCTCGCCACCGTAAAGCGAATCGCCATGATGATGAAAGGATGGATGTGACTCGTTAATCCTTTTGAAACAATATTCACTCCCACGCAAAGTTGCGCCAAAAACAAAAGGAAAAGTGGTTTAAAGCGCGTTGGCATCTTGAGTAAATCCATTAGCTTTGAAGTAATTCCTGAAACAACTTTATTCCCTTCTCTTCCTCAGCTCCACAATCATAATGAATGTATTCGGTGAAATAACGAAAGGCAAACTCCGGGTTGGGGTGCGAAGCCGCAATTTCCTCTCGCTCCCGCAAGCCTTGTTCTTTTGCTGCGTGAAGTAGCGTAATAATTTCTTCTTGATGCGAATGATTTTTTTTCAAACACCATCGCGCAAAAACAAAAGGCAATCCGGTGAAGCGATACCATGCTTCTCCTAAGTCTAGAATTGAGCATGTCGCATATTGACGAAAGGAGATCGCAGGATCGCCAATGAAAACGCGTGGCAGCGAGATGTCGTCACTATTGGAAATCGCGACAAACTCCGGATCAAGTTGATAAAATTTTTTTAAAATAACTTTTATAAGCTGATTAGAAGTATGTGATGCGGGATCAAGGTGTACTTTTTTTATTTTTTCTAACGGACCTTCATAAGCTAAGAAGACGCTATAAACAGGACCGCGACACCCAATTGCAATGTTATCGACAACTTCCAATGAAGGTCGCTGCAGAATATCATAGAGCGACAACAAAGCCGCATCCACTTTTCCCGATTCAAAAATAGAAATCAATTTTGAAGGCGTCGTCTTAATCAACTCACAAGAAATTCCTCGCAGCAAAGGCTGCGAATTGAGATAGGAAACAGCTCCGAGGGTGATCATCTTTTGATTGTTTTTTCGATAGGTTGATAAAAAGTATTTCTCTGCCGTGGTTTGCGCCCTGCTTTCCGAATGGCCTCTTCAAAGGCCATAACACTTTGTTCTTGAGGTGTTTTAGCTCCAGCCATATGAAAAATTTTTTCTTCTTTGATCGTTCCATGCAAATCGTCAACACCGTAATCTAGCGCTCTCGCAGCCGTATCGAGGCCCATGCTAATCCAATAAGCAGTGATATGATCAAAATTGTCGAGGAAGAGGCGTGCAATAGCCAAGTTTCTTAAATTTTCTTCGGGTGCGACAGGAACAATATGAGCAAGCTCCGTTGTCTCCGGAACAAAAGCGTACGGAATGAAGCCTGTAAAGCCACGAGTCTCGTCTTGCAATTCGCGCAATTGTCGCAAATGATCGACACGATGCGCTGGTGTTTCGATGTGACCGTAGAGCATTGTCGCCGTGCTCCGCATCCCCATTTGATGCCAGGTGCGATGAACCTCAAGCCACTCTTCGGCTGTTTCTTTGCCACGACAAATTTGATCTCGTATCACCGGATCAAAAATTTCTGCTCCTCCTCCCGTCAAGGCATCAAGTCCAGCTTCCCGGAGTAACTGCAATGTCTCAGAAATCGATTTTTTAAAAATACGTTTTGCCAAGTGACGAATTTCAATTGCTGTAAAAGCTTTCACCTTGATCTCTGGAGCAGCCTGCTTCATGGCATGCAGCAATTCCAAATACCAACTCGCTGAGAGCGTGGGGTGAAGACCTCCCACCATGTGAACCTCCGTGGCACCCTCTTCCCAAGCCTCTTTCGTGGCAGTTACGATTTCGGGAATTGCCATCTCAAAAGCATGTGGATCTCGTTTTTTAGCACTGAAAGCACAAAACTGACAATTGAGAATGCAAAGATTGGCATAGTTGATGTAGCGGTTAAAAATATAAGTCGCTATCTTGCCATGCTTGCGACGCCGCACGGCATCAGCCATCGCTCCAATTCCTTCCAAATCGTGAGAGGAGTAAAGAATCATTCCCTCCTCTGGTGAGAGACGCTCCCTCGCTTCTATTTTTTTCCAAAGAGGCAGAAGGGCAGAATCAGAGAGTCTATTCATACATATGAAGAGTAACTTTTGAGAGCAATTTGTGGCAAACTAATAAACCTAGAAATAAGCTAAAAAAGGCAAAATCACCAAAAACCTCGGCTTTGGGGCAAGTTTTGGACATTTACCCATCAGTTGATAAATTCATTTTTGCTAAAATTGATGCCTCCCCTCACTTCTGCCCCAACTTCCCCGGATATTTCAAGCTCAATATGAATCTGAAACT
>VHCR01000220.1 GCA_016871655.1 Verrucomicrobiota bacterium | reverse complement strand
GAAAACTATTTTAAAGCGCAAGGTCTCTTCGGCATGCCACAAAAAGGCCAACTCGATTACAGCGTCAATCTAGAGCTCGATCTCGCGACCATCCAACCAAGCGTAGCTGGACCAAAGCGCCCGCAAGATCGGATTAATTTGTTGGACTTGCAAAAAACTTTTTCAGCATTGCTCGAGAAGAGTGTCGCTGATGGCGGCTACGGCATTGAAAAAAATCACCTCGATGCCAAAGCAACCATCGCTCGCAAACTTGCTCCCGACGAGCAAGAGATGATTCACGATCGTCCAACGCCAGATCAACTCGAGCAGATGCCAGGAAATCCCTTTCATGATAAAGGTTCCGCGATTGGTCATGGTGCTGTCTTAATTGCAGCCATCACCAGCTGCACCAACACCAGCAACCCATCTGTCATGGTTGCTGCCGGATTGCTCGCCAAGAAAGCCGTCGAATATGGACTCACGATTGACACCTCGGTCAAAACCTCACTGGCACCGGGTTCCCGCGTGGTGACGAGCTATCTTGAAAAAACAGGATTACAACCTTACCTCGATCAACTCGGCTTTCAAACGGTCGCTTACGGTTGCACCACATGCATTGGAAATGCAGGACCACTTCAACCCGAAATTGAGAAAGCGATTCAAGATCAAAACCTCGTTGCAGCAGCGGTCCTCTCCGGCAATCGCAACTTCGAGGCCCGCATCCATCCTGCAATCAAGGCCAACTTCTTGATGTCACCACCGCTCGTCGTCGCCTTCGCTCTCGCAGGTCGCATCAACATTGATTTTTCAAAAGAGCCGATCGGCAATGACAAAAAAGGAAAAACAGTTTTCCTCAAAGACCTCTGGCCAAGTCTCACTGAGGTTCGCACAGCCTTGAAAAATGCGCTCGAGCCAGAGACCTTCAAAAAATATTACTCCGACTTCGCTAGCCAAAATCCGAAATGGAATGAGATTCCCTCACCAACTGGTGAAATCTACGAATGGAATCGGAAGAGCACCTACGTTCAAGAGCCACCTTTCTTTGAAAACTTCCAAGCGACGCCTTCTCCGATCAAGAGCATCACAGGGGCTCGCACGTTAGCGATCTTTGGCGACTCGGTCACAACCGACCACATCTCTCCTGCTGGTGCGATTAAGAAGCAATCACCTGCTGGCCTCTACTTAACTGAACAAGGTGTGAAGCCAGAAGATTTCAACAGCTACGGAAGTCGTCGTGGCAACGATCGCGTGATGACACGCGGGACATTTGCAAACGTTCGCATCAAGAACCTGATGCTGCATGGCGTTGAAGGCGGAGAGACATTACACCAACCCGATGGCGAGTGCATGAGCATCTTTGATGCCGCTCAAAAATATGCTCAAGAAAAAACTCCCCTCCTCATCATCGCTGGCCAAGAATATGGGACCGGTAGCAGTCGTGATTGGGCTGCAAAAGGCACGCAGCTCTTGGGTGTCAGAGCCGTCATTGCGAGCAGCTATGAGCGAATTCATCGTTCCAACCTTGTTGGGATGGGCGTTCTCCCATTGCAATTCCTCGAAGGAACTAACGCACAGACCTTGAAACTCGATGGCACCGAAAACTACGACCTCATCGGTCTCACCGAAGAACTACAGCCACGTCAAGAATTAAAACTCCGCATCACTAGGAAAAATGGGGCTTCCGAAGAGATTCCACTCAAAGTGCGAATCGATACGGCGATTGAAATTGATTATTACAAACATGGTGGCATCTTGCCGTTTATCCTCCGCCAGCTCATTAATAAAAAGAATTAAAAATTCACAGGGATGGAAGGGATAAAAACAATTTTTTTCTTCATCGCTTCCATCTCTTTCATCCCTGTAAATATTTTTTTTAAAATTTTTCTATCTCTGTGAACTTATTTTCCGAAATTCAACGCCTCAAAAAAGAACGCAACGCTGTCATTCTTGCCCACAACTATCAGATTCCTGAAATCCAAGAAGTCGCTGACTATGTCGGCGACTCGCTGGGACTGAGTATTCAAGCGGCTCAAACGGAGGCTGAAGTTATTGCATTTTGTGGCGTTCACTTCATGGGAGAGACGGCCAAGATTATTAATCCGACAAAAAAAGTTGTCTTGCCCGATCTCAATGCGGGTTGTTCTTTATCCGACTCATGTCCTGCTCCAGCGCTGGAAAAATTTTTAAAGGAGCATGCCGACAAAAATTACTACGTTGTCTCCTACATCAACTGCAGCGCGGGTGTGAAGGCCCTTTCCGATGTGATCTGCACCAGTGGCAATGCGGTTAAAATTGTTTCTCATGTCCCAAAAGATCGGAACATCCTCTTCGCTCCTGATCAAAATTTAGGAGCCTGGGTCATCGAGCAGACGGGACGTCCGATGGAGCTTTGGAAAGGAAATTGCTACGTTCATGTCGAGTTCACTCGCGACAGCATCAACCGAGCTCGTAAAGAGCATCCAGATGCCAAGGTGGTCGCTCATCCCGAGTGTCCACATGCCGTACGACTCTTAGCAGATGAAGTTTGCTCAACAGAGAAAATGGTGACCTATTGCAAAAATTCACCAGCAAAAGCATTCGTTATCGTGACCGAAGAAGGCATGCTCCATCGGCTTCGCCGCGAAATCCCTGATAAAACCTTCCTTCCAGGGCCAACCGATCATTGCGCCTGTGCCGAATGCCGCTACATGAAAATGAATACGATGGAAAAATTGTATCGTTGCTTGAGAGATTTGAGCCCGGAAGTTGTGTTGGAGGAGGAGTTGAGAGCGAGAGCGGAGAAGCCTTTGCGACGGATGCTGGAGTGGAGTTGAGAAAAAAGGCGGAAGGCTAAGGGCGGAAGGCTGGAGGAAGAAGCAAGAGATGGTTTGGGAGATATTAGTTTGCAAAAGCGTATTCTGCCTCTACAAGAATGAGAGAGTAACGATGTTGTTACTTTCATTTAAAAAAAACACTGTCATCCTCGCGAACGCGAGGACCCAGATGACGGTCAATTCTGATTTTGGTTGTAGCGTCAAAAAATTTAAAAAGATTGATAGAAAGCAACACACTTTTCCGAAAACAAAGCTAAACATCGGCAATCTGCTGGGTCCTCACGTTCGCGAGGATGACAGTTTTTTTATAATTGAGACGG